>JARGFU010000014.1:0-36400 GCA_029210625.1 Deltaproteobacteria bacterium
GCTCCGCAGGACGGACTTGAACCGCCGACCTAGTGGTTAACAGCCACCCGCTCTACCAACTGAGCTACTGCGGAATATTCGGGGATTCCGGCGCCGAAGCGTCGGGGAAGGGGCTTATACGGGAGCGGGGGCGGGGGTGTCAATCGACCTTTTCGGCCTGTGCGCCGGCCTGCGGCGCGCCCTCGGGGCCGGCCTCGGAGAGGGGCAGCCACTGCTTGCCCGCCCAGACGAAGAGCTCGGGGGAGAGGCCGTAGGGGGCGGTCTGGTACATGCCCTTCGCCAGGATCTTCAGCGCCTCGACGCTGCCGTCGCGCTCGCCGGGGGTGGCGGTCTGCGCGGTATAGAGGATGAGGTCGCGGTGGGGGAAGGCGGCCACGAGGGGCCCGGGCATCCCGGCGGCGATGGCCTCCCAGCGGGCGGTGAGGAGGGCCCGGGCGGCGCCGTAGCTGTCCTCGGTGGCGAGGCTCCAGAGCTCGGGGCCGCCGCCGGGCGCCAGGGCCTTCGTGCCCATCCCCAGCTTCTCGGGCTTCGCCGGATCGATCGAGTCGACGGCCTCGAGGTTCTGGCGGGCGAGGGTGAAGGCGAACTCGGCGTCCATGCCGAGGGCCTCGAGGTCCCCGGCGGTGGCCATCCGCAGGCTCTCGGGGAGGTCCACGACGAGCACGACCTTCAGCCCGCTCGAGGTGCCCCCGAAGGCCCGGGTCACGGGGGCGTTCTCGGCGGCCTTCTCCGGCACCTCGGCGAGGCGGGCGGCGACCTCCGCGAGGTAGGCGTCGCTCTTGAGCGTGAGGCGCAGCTGCTCGGGCCGGGGCGGGACCTCGCCCGTCGCGGCCCGCTTCACCTGCTCGACGAGGGCGGCGACATGGGCGTCCACGAAGCCCTCGCAAGCCTCGGGGTCGGCGCCGCACTGGGCCACGAGGTTGTCGAGGAAGATCTGCGCCTCGGTCTCCTCGTTCACGACGAGGGTGAGCGCCCCCTCCCCCTTCACCTTCAGCTCGTGCTCCGGCAGCGCCGCGCGGATCTTCGCGGCGACGTGCTCGGTGAACGCCGCCAGGTCGACCTGGGCGACGGGGCCGCCGAGGGTGGTGGTCCCCCCGGCCATCGGGGCGAAGGAGCTCCAGACCATGGCGCCGAGGGCGGCGACGATGACGAGGCCGATGAAGAGACGCTTCCCGTTGCGGCGGCTTTCCATGGGCCCCGCGATATCCAAGGGATCTCCGCGGCGCAAGGGAGGCCGGGCTGGAGGAGTTTCCCGCGTGCGCGTGCGCGGTGGAGCCCCCTGCCCCGGAGTGAAAACCCGCCCCCTTCTCGAACCCCTTCGATTCTCTGCTAGCATCACGGGATCGATGATCGGCCCGGTCCCCCCCGCACGAACCCGGCAGCTGGAGGCGCTGCTGCTCGAGGACGTCTCGCCGCAGATGCTGACCCTCGGTCTGCTGCAGGCCGAGGGCCCCTCCCACTTCCAGGCCTGCATCCAGGACGACGCCGTGGTCGGAATTTTTTACCTCGGTCAGGACGGGGTGGCGGTGACGGCGGCGGTGAAGAGCCGGGCGGCGGCCATGGAGATCGGTGAGGCCCTGCGCAGGCGGGAGCTCCGCCGGCTGCTCGGCACCCAGCTGGCGGTGGCCGGGGTGATGGCGGGCCTGGAGCGCAACGGCGTGCCGAAGGTCGAGCTGCGCCTGCACCAGGTGACCCCGGACGACATGGGGCCCTACGTGAACCCCTCCCTGCGCAAGGCGACCGGCGCGGATCTGCCCGACCTGCTGCAGTCCCTCGAGATGGCCGCGGCCGAGGAGCAGGAGCAGGGCCTCTCGATCACCCCCGAGCTCACGGGCGCCGAGATGGACCGGCTGCGCGAGCAGATCACCCGCGGGCGGATCTGGCTGGTGGACATCCCGGATCAGCCCGGCGAGATCGCCTTCCGGGTGGAGGTGGAGGCGGAGAGCCGCCACGGCGCGCACCTCGGCGGCATCTACACGCACCCGGACGCGCGCGGACGGGGCCTGGCCTCCCTCTGCATGGGGCAGCTGGCCCGGCACATGCTGGCCCGGATGCCCCGGCTCTCGGCCTTCGTGCCGACCAGCAACCCGGCCGCCCAGCGGGTGGTCCGCAAGGTGGGCTTCGGCCCCGGCGTCACCTGGACCCAGGTCGAGCTCGGCTAGTTGTCGAGCGCGCCCTCCTCGATCCAGAGCCGCAGCCCCTCGAGCTGGGCGGCGGTGAGCGGGGTCTGGTTGCGGGGCATCTGGACCCCACAGACCGCGGCCGAGAGCCCGGCGTCGGTGCAGGCCGACCCCTGGGTGCCCTCGACCTTCCGGTAGAGGTAGCTGTCGGCCGGGAAGCCCGGCTCGATGTAGCTCATCGAGGGGAGCTCGCCGGTGGCGACCCCCACCAGACCCGCGTAGACACCGCCGCCACTCAGGGTGGGGCTGTTGCCTCCACCATGGCAGCCGGCGCTGGCGCAGCGCGCCGAGAAGATCTGGCTCTGGAGCTCGGTGAAGGTCAGGGCGGTCGGGCCGCCGCCGCCATCGGTGGCTCCACCGTCGGTCCCGCCGTCGGTGACGCCACCGTCCACGAGGCCCCCATCCGCGACGCCGCCGTCGGTGTCTCCACCATCGATGCTGCCGCTGTCGTCCACCCCGCCGTCGCCGCCCTCGGGGTCGGGCCCGCAAGCGGGGGTGAAGGGGAGCAGGAGCGCCAGCACGAGGCTGGCGAGGATCGTGGACCGGCTGGAGATCTTCATCACTTCCGGAAGAAGGTAGGCCGCGCTCCATGGGGCACAACCTCGCTCCCGTGCTATGAGGACCCCCATGCGCCGCAGCCGCCTCCACATCTGGATCCTGCTCGGCATGGTCCTCGGGGCCGGCTGGGGGACCGCCCTGAACCGCGTCCACTTCGAGACCTTCGAGGAGGAGGCGCGGGCCGAGGTCCTCGGCCCCGCCTGGACGGCGCCCGAGGCGATGGCCCGGCAGAAGCAGGTGCAGGGGGCGATCGACGCCCGCTTCGAGGCGACCTTCTTCGGGGGCGCCGCCTACGGCCTGGCGGCCCTCTTCCTCGCCCTCCTGAAGATGGTGGTGATCCCGCTGGTCCTCTTCTCCCTCGTCTGCGGAGTGGTGGGCCTGAAGGACTTCGGCCGCCTCGGCAAGATCGGCCTGAAGACCGGCGCCTGGTACCTGACGACCAGCCTGCTGGCGATCCTCACCGGCCTGCTGCTGGTGAACCTCCTCGGACCGGGGCGCGGCCTGACCCTGCCCCTGCCGGGCGGCGAGGCGGCCCCCGTCACCGAGGGCGCCGGCTTCTGGAAGATGATCGTGGAGATGGTCCCGGCGAACGTCGTGCAGGCGATGGCCGAGTTCGATCTCCTCTCGGTGATCGTCTTCGCCATCTTCTTCGGGATCTTCCTGCTCAAGCTCCCGGAGGAGAAGCGGGCGCCGGTGGAGCGCTTCTTCGAGGGCGCCTTCGCCGTGATGCTGGAGATGACCTCCTTCATCATCAAGCTCGCCCCCCTCGGCATCGCCGCCCTCATCGCCCGCCTGGTGGCGAGCACCGGCCCCTCGGTCTTCGTGGACCTGATGGGCTACGTGGGCACCGTCGGCCTGGCCCTCGCCCTCCACGCCTTCGTCACCCTCCCCTCGCTGATCTGGCTGGCCACCCGCCGGAACCCCTTCCGGGTGATGCAGGCCATGAGCCCGGCCCTGCTGACCGCCTTCTCGACCGCCTCCTCCAGCGGAACCCTGCCGGTGACGATGGAGCGCCTGGAGCGGGGGGTCGGCGTCAGCAACAAGGTCTCGAGCTTCGTCCTGCCCCTGGGCGCCACCGTGAACATGGACGGCACCGCCCTCTACGAGTGCGTCGCCACCCTCTTCGTCGCCCAGGTCTTCGCCACCGCGCATCCCGAGTTCGCCCTGGGCTTCGGCGCTCAGCTGACCATCGTGACCCTCGCCCTGCTGGTGAGCATCGGCGCCGCCGGGATCCCCCACGCCGGCCTGGTGATGATGGTCATCATCTTCGAGGCGGTGGGGCTCCCCCTCGAGCTGACCGCCCTGCTCTGGGCCGTGGATCGTCCGCTCGACATGATGCGGACGGCGGTGAATGTGTGGAGTGATTCTTCGGGGGCGACGGTGGTGGCGCATGTGGAAGGGGAGATCGGAACTCCGGAGCTCCACGGGGGTCCATCCAGAGCATGAGGCCCACGGGAGAAGCCGTGGACGTGTACGTAGACGTGCACGTGGACCGCGCGAACAGATCCCTGGGTGATGCACGGGTTCCTCGGATGAGATCCGTACACGTACACGTACACGTCCTCGTGCTCGGCCTCTCCTTGCTCGCCGCCGGGTGCCCCGCGCACACCGTTTCCGCCCCCAGGCTCGAGCCGACCCCCACCACCACCCGCGAGCGGAGCATCCCCTCCCTCTCCTCCGACCTCGACGCCCTCACCCACGACTGCCTCGGTGAGCTGCCCGAGGGCTACGACGACGCCGATCTCCTCCTCTCCCTCGAGCGCGCCTTCGACGAGCGGGATCCCCGCTGCTGGAGCGCCCGGGAGATCGTGCTGGCCGGCCACTACCTCGATCAGAACGATCCCGAGCTCCTGTCCCGGGCCGACCTCCACGCCCGGCAGGCGGAGATGCGCTCGACCCGGCAGGGACACGACGACCTGGGCGCCCTGGCCCGCCTGATGCGAGCCCGGATCGCGATGGCCGCCGGCGACGCGGCCGGCACGATCCATCACCTGGAGCGCGCCGCCACGGCGGCGGGGCTCTGGGCGGCGGTGGGCCTGGCCCCCGAGGCCCTGGACGCGATCTACCTGCGCCTCTTCGTCGAGGCCCTGGCTCGCTGGGAGCAGGAGGGCCTGCCCGCCGACTACGGTCGGGCCGCGGCGGCGGCCACCCGCCTCCACGGCCGCGAGGCCCTGCGGGCCCTGCTGGCGGCCGGGGCGACCCCGGCCCAGCTGGCCGAGGTGGCCGAGAACGAGAGCGCCCGCGAGCGCCTGGAGGACCTGCGGAGCCTCACCGAGCGCAGCCGCCTGGCCTGGGGTACCGAGGTCCGCAAGCTGGCCCCGGGCCGCGCCGAGGAGGCCGAGGCCCTCGAGCAGGCGGGGCCGGGCTGGATGGCCGGCGCGCCCCTCCTCCTCGACTGGCTCCCCGGCGAGCTGGAGGCCCTCGACGACGCGGCCACGGCGGTGCTGGCCGGCCCCGAGGTGCTGCTGGTCTACGTGAGCGGCGAGGAGCACGGGGGGCTGCTGGTGATGACCGAGGAGTCCCGCACGGCCCATACCCTGGCCGGAGGGGACGAGCTGGAAGGGGCCATCGAGGCCTGCTGGGCCGCCTGGCCGGTGGCCGAGGATCCCCCGGCTCCGGAGCTCCCGGAGGCCTGCCAGAGGCTGGCGACGGAGTTGCTGCATCCGGCGGCCGAGGTGCTGGAGAGCGCCCGGCAGGTCCTGATCGTCGGCCACGGGCCGGTGCACGGCGCGCCCTTCGAGCGGCTCCTGCCCGGCCACCGGGTCTACCGGGTGCCCTCCCTCCTGGGCCTGGCCGGGATCCGGCTGCGGGCCTGGCAGGGGCGCCCCCTGCCCCACCCGGCCGCCCGGGACCTGCTGCCCCGCCTCGAGGGCCGGACCGGGGTACCCGACACCCTCGGCCGGACCCGCCTGCACCTCTCGGCCGGGGAGAACGAGGTCGAGGCCCCGGTCGGAGGCCGGGGACCCCGGGTGACCTGGGGAGTTCCCCTTACGGTCCCGGCCGCAATGGAAGCCGAATCCGAGGGGAGCCCATCGGCCCCCCCGGAAACCCCGGAGAACCCGTGAACGTGTACGTGCACGTGCACGTGCACGGCCTTTCCGACGGGGCCCGGATTCCATTGATTGACAGGGTGATTCCCTCCCGGTAGAAGCCCCCGGTCTGCACCTCTCTCGGGCCCCCGGGTCCGCAGAGCGGGTCGGAGGTCCCATGCGGGGTGCTCGCGTGAACGAGCAATGCCGGTGGAGCCGACGCAGATGGAACTGCAACGAGCACCGACACCACATCTGGCGGGAGTCTCTCCACCTCACGTGCCCGCCATCGGGGGAAACATGGAAATCACTGAAGTCAGGATCTTCCCGGTCCAGGAGGATCGCCTGAAGGCCTACGTCACCATCACTCTCGATGGCTGCTTCGTGGTCCGGGACCTGAAGGTCGTGAAGGGACATGGCGGACTCTTCGTCGCCATGCCCGCCAAGCGCCGCAAGGACGGAACGTTCAAGGACATCGCCCACCCGCTCAACACCGAGACCCGCGCCTGGATGGAGAAGGCCATCCTCGACGCCTACTACGAGGAGTCGGGCGACCAGGACGGGGACGAGGACTAGGCTCCATGCTCGCAGGCACCTACAAGGTCTTCGCCGGGAACTCGAACCCGAGCCTCGCGAAGGAGGTGTGCGCCTACCTCGACCGTCCGCTCTCCCGGGCGGAGGTCCAGCGGTTCTCCGACGGGGAGATCTCCATCGAGATCACCGACAACGTCCGGGGCACCGATGTCTTCATCGTCCAGAGCACCAGCGCCCAGGCGAACGACCACCTGATGGAGCTGCTCATCATGATGGACGCCTGCCGGCGGGCCTCGGCCGGGTCGATCACCGCGGTGATCCCCTACTACGGCTACGCGCGGCAGGACCGGAAGGTGCGGCCCCGCACACCCATCACCGCCTCGCTCGTCGCCCAGCTCCTCGAGACCGCCGGCGCCGACCGGGTCGTCTCGCTGGACATGCACGCCGGCCAGATCCAGGGCTTCTTCAAGGTGCCCTTCGATCACCTCTTCGCCATGCCGGTGCTCCTCGATCACATGCGCAAGCGCTTCGAGGACCCCGCCAACGTCGTGATCGTCTCGCCCGACGCCGGCGGCGTCGAGCGCGCCCGGGCCTACTCCAAGCGCCTGGGCTGCTCCATCGCGATCGTCGACAAGCGGCGGGTGAAGGCCAACGTCGCCGAGGTGCTGCACGTCATCGGTGAGGTCGAGGGCAAGACCGCCGTCCTCCTCGACGACATGATCGACACCGCCGGCACCCTGACCCACGCCGCCAAGGCCCTCAAGGAGCACGGCGCCCAGCGGGTCTTCTCCTATGCCAGCCACGGAGTCCTCTCCGGGCCGGCGATCTCGCGCATCCAGGAGAGCGAGATCGAAGAAGTCATCATCACCGACACCATTCCCCTCACCGCCGAGGCCCGGGCTTGCGACAAGATCCAGGTGCTCTCGGTGGCTTGGCTACTCGGAGAGGCCATCCGGCGCATCCACGCCGCCGATTCTCTCTCTTCACTCTTCGTTTGAAACGA
This sequence comes from Deltaproteobacteria bacterium, assembly GCA_029210625.1. Lineage (NCBI taxonomy): Bacteria > Pseudomonadati > Myxococcota > Myxococcia > Deltaproteobacteria bacterium. Next base: position 7,305 of record JARGFU010000014.1, read on the forward strand.
AGGACCGACAGGAGACGTAAGAAATGAGCACGCAGACCGTTCTCGCCGCCACGGCCCGGCCCCGCACCGGCAAGGGCTCCGCCCGCGCCGCCCGCCGCGAGGGCCGCATCCCCGCAGTCGTCTACAGCCACTTCTCCGATCCGGCCGCCATCTCGGTCGATCCGGCGGAGCTTCGCAAGATGGTGATGGGCTCCGACCACCGCTTCAACACCGTGCTGACCCTCGACGTGGAAGGCAGCGAGAAGAAGACCGCCCTGCTGAAGGACTGGCAGGTCGATCCCGTGAGCCGCAAGCTCCTCCACGCCGACTTCGTCGAGATCCGCCTCGACCAGAAGCTCGAGGCCGATGTGCCGGTGAAGCTCGTCGGGACCCCGAAGGGCGTCACCAACGGCGGCATCCTCTCGCAGATCCGGCGTGAGGCGACCGTGCGCTGCCTGCCCTCCGACATCCCCGCGATCCTCGAGGTGGACGTCTCGAAGCTGGACATCAACGACTCCCTGCACATCGCCGACGTGACGCCGCCCGAGAAGGTGGAGCTGGTCTTCCAGATCAACTTCACCCTCGCGGTCATCACCCCGCCCGAGAAGGAGGCTGTCGTCGCGACCGACGAGCTCGCCGGCGCTGCGCCCGTCGGGTCCGTGGCTGCCGCGGCCGCTGCCCCTGCCGAGGACGGCGGGGAGGCCGAGGGCGAGGGCGGCGACGCCTAGGCTCGCAGGTAGCGACCCATGTACCTCGTGGTGGGCCTGGGCAACCCGGGCCCACGCTACGAAGACCACCGCCACAACGTGGGCTTCATGGTCCTGGCGGCGGTGGCCCGACGTGCGGGCGCGTCCATCGACGCGGCCCGCTACGACGGGTACTTCGCCAAGACCACCGTGGCGGGGGAGACCACCGGTCTCCTCCTGCCGCAGACCTACATGAACCGCTCGGGCGACTCGGTCGCCCCGGCGGCTCGCTTCTTCAAGGTCCCCCCGGAGCAGATCCTGGTCGTCCACGACGAGCTGGACCTGCCCTACGGAACCCTGCGGCTGAAGAGCGGGGGCGGCCTGGCGGGCCACAACGGCCTGAAGTCCATCGCCGAGCGCCTGGGCACCCAGGACTTCCTTCGCCTGCGCTTCGGGGTGGGCCGTCCCCCCCCTCCCCTGGACGCCGCCGCCTATGTCCTCTCGGCCTTCTCGGCCGAGGAGGCGCGCACCCTACCCGATCACCTGGACCGGGCCGCCGAGGCCGTGAGGCTGGTGCTGGCGGAGGGCCTGAAGGCCGCCATGTCCCACCTCCACGTTCGACAGAAGCCCGATCCGGGCCTAGATCCGGGCCGCGAACCGCAAGGGTCTTGAATTCCGACCCTTTCTCTGCAACATCCTCGCCCCGATGACGCGCCGCGGCGCGGCGCCCTCGAAGCTGGATCGACTTTCCCCCCAAAGGAGTCTCACCGTGAGCATGCCCGTGTACCTGGTACCGGTGGCTGGCGTCCTGTCCCTGGTCGCCGCCTTCATCTTCTCGATGTGGATCAACAAGCAGGACGAAGGCACCGATCGGATGAAGGAGATCGGCGGTCACATCCGTGACGGCGCCATGGCCTTCCTCGCCCGCGAGTACCGCACCCTCTCCATCTTCGTGGTCGCCGTGGCCATCCTCCTGGCCTTCGGCTACTGGGGCAACGAAGACAGCCACCCGCTGGTCGCCCTGGCCTTCGTGGTCGGCGCCATCTGCTCCGCCCTGGCCGGCTTCTTCGGGATGCGGGTCGCCACCGCCGCCAACGTGCGCACCACCAACGCTGCCCGCACCGGGCTGCCCGGCGCCCTCGCCATCGCCTTCCGCGGCGGCGCGGTGATGGGCCTCTCGGTGGTCGGCCTCGGCGTGCTCGGCCTCGGCTCCCTCTTCATCCTCTTCGCCAACATCGGCGTCTTCGAGAGCGTCGAGTCCTCGGCGGGGATGCTCCGGGTGATCACGGTCCTCTCGGGCTTCTCCCTGGGCGCCTCCTCGATCGCCCTCTTCGCCCGCGTGGGCGGCGGCATCTACACCAAGGCGGCCGACGTGGGCGCCGACCTCGTGGGCAAGGTCGAGGCCGGCATCCCCGAGGACGACCCGCGGAACCCCGCCACCATTGCCGACAACGTCGGTGACAACGTGGGTGACGTGGCCGGCATGGGCGCCGACCTCTTCGAGTCCTACGTCGGCTCCATCATCGGCGCGATGATCCTGGGCGCCACCCTCGTCGCCGGCGGCAAGTTCGTCCCCGAGGCGGTCTACGTGCCCCTCTACATCGCCGCGGCCGGCATCATCGTCTCGATCGTGGGCGTCTTCTTCGTCCGCGTGAAGGAGGGTGGCAACCCGCAGCGCGCCCTCGACGGCGGCACCATCGGCGCCGCGGTCATCATGCTGGTCGTCTCCTACTTCATCATCACCGGCCTGCTGCCCGAGAGCTTCCAGTTCTCCGATGGCGGCACCGCCTACACCCCGAGGGGCGTCTTCTTCGCCACCATCGGCGGCCTGGTGGCCGGCCTGGCGGTGGGCTTCATCACCGAGCACTACTGCGCCATGGGCAAGGGCCCGGTGAACTCGATCGTCGCCGACTCCAGCACCGGCCCGGCCACCAACATCATCGCCGGCGTCTCGGTGGGCATGGTCTCGACCGCGCTGCCCATCCTCGTCATCTCCGCCGCGATCCTCGTGGCCTTCTTCTCCGCCGGCCTCTACGGCATCGCCATCGCGGCGCTGGGCATGCTCTCCACCACCGGCATCCAGCTGGCGGTCGACGCCTACGGTCCCATCGCCGACAACGCCGGCGGCATCGCCGAGATGTCCGAGCTGCCCAAGGAGGTCCGCGGCCGCACCGACAAGCTGGACGCCGTGGGCAACACCACCGCCGCCATCGGCAAGGGCTTCGCCATCGGCTCCGCCGCCCTGACGGCCCTGGCCCTCTTCTCGGCCTTCCAGAAGCAGGTCGGGCTCACCGAGATCGACGTGACCCGGCCCAACATCATGGCCGGCCTCCTCGTCGGCGCCATGCTCCCCTACCTCTTCTCCTCCATGGCGATGAAGGCCGTCGGCCGCGCCGCCAACAAGATGATCGAAGAGGTCCGCCGTCAGTTCCGCGAGATCGAGGGTCTGATGGAGGGCAAGGCGAAGGCCGAGTACGCCAAGTGCGTCGAGATCTCGACCGCCGCCGCCATCAAGGAGATGGTCCTCCCCGGCCTGATGGCCGTCAGCGTCCCGGTCCTCGTCGGCTTCCTCGACAAGACCGGCGGCACCCTCGGCGGCCTGCTGGCCGGCGTGCTCGTCTCCGGCGTCCTGCTGGCCATCTTCATGGCCAACGCGGGCGGCGCCTGGGACAACGCCAAGAAGCAGATCGAGGAGGAGCCCCGGGACGAGGCCGAGGGTAGAGGCAAGGGCTCCGAGCGCCACAAGGCCGCGGTCATCGGCGACACCGTCGGCGACCCCTTCAAGGACACCGCCGGTCCGAGCCTCAACATCCTCATCAAGCTGATGAGCGTGGTGGCCCTGGTCATCGCGCCGCTGATCGCGGCCTATGGCCTCGACCTCTTCAGCGGTCAGTAGGCTCTCCGCCGGATAGCCAGCAGGCCCGTCAGCACGAGGGCCCACAGCGCCCCCGCCGACCCGCTGCTCGACCCCGAGTCGCAGCCGGTTCGCGGGGGCGTCGTGCTTCCGTCGCCGGCGTCGACCGGGGTCTCGCCGCCGTCCGGCCAGGCCCAGCCGCCGTCGGGGGTGCCTCCCCCGTCGCTCAGGGCGCCTCCGTCGGGAGCGCCCCCACCGTCCGGCGTGCCACCGGCGTCCGGCGTGCCGCCCCCGTCCGGGGTGCCGCCGTCGGTGGCGCCGCCGCCGCCCCGCACCTCACCGAGGAGGCGCAGGCGCCCGAAGTAGCCGGGCACCTTGCCGTCGCCGATCCCGGGTCCGAGCTCCAGCCAGCCCTCCCGGCCGGCGCCGTCGTCCTCGTTGATCAGGAAGGAGAAGGCGACCTCGGCGCCCGCGGCCAGGGGGAGGCCGGGGAGCGCGGACTCCAGGAGCGCTATCTCGTAGATCGTGCGGGTGCCGCGCCGCTCGATGGCGAGCTCCCAGGCGTCGGTGGCCTGGGAGGGCCCCGTCCCCCGGTGGCCCAGCGGACCGGCCCCGCCCAGGGCGAAGGTGAGCTCGTGATCGTCCACTCCGTCGTAGCCGACGCCGCCGTTGCCCCCCAGGTCGAAGGCCAGCTGCAGGCTGTCGCCGGCCCAGAGGGTGTCGGGGCTCCGCTCGTTGACGTGCCGGTCGTCCTCGACCTCGAGGCCGAAGACCAGGCGGTCGGGGAGCCAGCGCACCCGCAGGGTGGCCGAGAGGTCCGCCGCGCCCGGCGCGCCGCTGCCCTGCCAGTCACCGGCGCCGAGGGCGAGCTCACCGCCCGCCCCGAGGTCCCCCAGGTCCCCATCGAGGATGTGCCCGGCCGAGCGGTAGACCTCCACGACGCGGGGCGGCGGATCGCCCAGCTCGTCCGCGTCGCCCGGCCCCGTGCAGCCCAGGTCCATCCCGTCCGTGAGGCCGTCCCCGTCGTTGTCGATCCCGTCCAGGCAGACGGGATCGGGCAGGCCGATCGCGGGGTGGGTGGCGACGTAGTCCCCCACCCCACCGAGGGCCGGCTTGAGGCGGAAGTCACCGGGGTAGCTGCGGCTGCCCGGCTGACCGGCGGTCGCCCGCATCAGCCCGTAGCCGTCGATGGTGCACCCCGGCTGGTCCGGGCCGCAGTCGCTGGACTCGTAGATGAAGGTGTTGGTCCACCAGTCCCGGGCGAGCTGGTAGTCGAAGACCAGGTCCAGGTGCTGCTTCTGCCGGCTCTCCTCGCCGGCGTCCCCCGGGGTGGCCCGGTAGCCGGTCTCGGTGATCCAGACCTCGCCGGTGTAACCGTGGGCGTCGAGGACCTGCCGCAGACCGCGCCGGGTCCAGGAGAAGCGCTGCTGCTCGAGGGCCTCGTGGAAGCGATCCCCGTCCCAGATCTGCTTACCCATCTCCTGGAAGCCGTTGTAGATGTGGTGGGTCAGGATGTCGAAGGTCCCCGGGGGGGTGAGGGTCAGCACCCGGTCCAGGAAGTCGTCGCAGTCCCCGACGTTCGCCAGGTCGGGCCCCAGGACCTTGCAGTCGGCGCAGGCGGCCCGCAGGGCCTCGGCCCCCGGCAGGAGGATGAGGCTGACGTACTCGTCGGCGTCACCGTCGAAGAAGCCGTCGAGGTTCGGCTCGTTCCACATCCCGAAGTGGGTGACCCCCAGGGCACGGAAGTGGGTGACGGCGTCGGTGACGAAGTCCCGCCACTCGGCGTCCCCCACCGGCACGTCGTTGTGGCTCCCCGCCTCGGCGCTGGGCCGGCGGGGCACCCACTCGGGGGTATAGGCCAGGGTGATGAAGACCTTCAGGCCCCGCTGGTGGGCGGCCCGGACGGCGTCCTCCAGGTAGCCCCAGCGGTACTGATCGTCGGCGGGCTCGTGGAAGAACCAGTTCCCATCGAGGCGCACCCAGCCCAGGCCCATGTCGACGGCGGCGTCGAGGAAGGGCACGCGCCCGTCGTGGGCACAGATCCCGACCTCGTTGGGGGCGGCGGCGGCGGCTGGCGGGAGGGCCAGGCCGAGGAGGGCTGCGGTGATCGGGGCCCAGCGGAGTGCCCGGACGATCATGAGAGGAACTACCTTCGCGACCCGCTGTGAGACGCCCTTTTACCCGCCGGGAGGGCCCCCGGGAAGGAAAATCGACCTCCCGGGCCCCTGCCGCCGGATATCCGGCCTTTACAGCCCGCGCCCGGGACGATAGAAGCGCCCCTTCCTGCAGGGAATACCCGGCAGGAGTCCCTCGCTCCCGGCACCTTGACCGGGGGCTCCTCAAGCAATCTCGAGAGAACCGAGAGGAGACACTCGATGCCGCGCATCCAGACGCCGGCGCATATGCGTCGCGAATACGAGGTCGTGTACCTCATCGACCAGGGCGTAGAAGAGCCCTCCGTCGACAAGATCGTCCACCGCTACCGTGACCTGGTCGGCGAGCAGGGCGGGAAGGTCGTCAAGATGGACAACTGGGGCCTGCGCCGTCTGGCCTACCCCATCCAGAAGAAGGCCAAGGCCACCTACATCTACATGCAGTTCCTGGGTGGCAAGGAGCTCGTCAAGGAGATGGAGCGGAACATGCGCCTCTCCGAGGAGGTGATCCGCTGGCAGACCATCATCCTCGACGACGCCGTCGACCCGGAGGCCCGCCCGGCCGTGACCGAGGCGACCAAGCACGTCGTCATCGAGGAGCGGGGCGACGCCCGCCGCGGCGACCGTCCCTCTCGCGCCACCGCGCCGACTCCCGTCTCCCCGCCGCCGCGCGAGGACCGCGAGGATCGTGATGACCGCGACGACCGCGACGACCGCGATGGTGGTGGTCGGGGCCGTGGTGGCTTCCGGCGTGACCGCAACAACGACTACGGAGATCGCTAATCATGGCACCCAAGGGAAGAGGATTCAGCCGTCGCCGCTTCTGCCGCTTCTGCGCCGACAAGGACGCGAAGCTGGACTACAAGGACCCGTCGACGCTCAAGTACTTCATCACCGAGCGGGGCAAGATCATTCCCCGCCGGATCAGCGGCAACTGCGCCAAGCACCAGCGCCACATGAGCACGGCGCTGAAGCGGGCGCGGATCATCGCCCTGATCCCCTACACCGTCACCGGCTGACGCCGCTGCACTTCAAGGAGACCATGCAATGAAGGTCATTCTCAGAGAGGACGTGCAGCACCTCGGCGACGTGGGCGAGATCGTCAACGTCAAGCCGGGCTTCGCGCGTAACTACCTCATCCCCCAGGGCCTCGCGGTCCAGGCGGACGAGAAGAACGTCAAGAAGATCGAGCACGAGCGTCGCCTCATCCGGCAGCAGCTGGCCAAGCTCCACGGCGCGGCCTCCGAGCTCAGCGCCAAGATCGAGGGCCTGCCCATCACCATCACCCGCAAGGTGGGTGAGCAGGACAAGCTCTTCGGCTCGGTCACCGCTCGCGACATCAACGAGGCCCTGCAGGCCGAGGGTCACTCGATCCAGCGCCGGCAGATCCGCCTCGCCGAGGCGATCAAGGATCTGGGCGTCTACGAGGTGCAGGTCCGCCTGCACCCCGAGGTCAGCCCGAAGATCCGGGTGTGGGTCGTCGCGGAGTAGCCAGCACCGGCACCATCCGCATCGCCCGGGGTCGCTCCGGACAGCTGTAGAGGCAGTTCCCACAGCCCGTACAGCCGTCCGGGATGACCCCGGGTTTCAGTCCGTACTCCACCTTCTCCACGCGCATCGCGATCTGGGGAAGGGGGCAGGCTCGGAAGCAGTCCAGACAGGCCTTCCCCTCCGCGTGGCGGCAGCGATCCTCGATGATCTCGGCCACCGCCATGCGCACCTCCTCCCGGGGCACCGGCGCCAGCACGCCCGAGGGGCAGGCCTGGATGCAGGGGAGGTCGTCGCAGAGGACGCAGGGGGCCTTGGTGGGGTCGATCAGGGGCGTGTGGTCGGGGCTGGCGCCCCGCTTCATCGGGAAGATCGACTCGCGGGGGCAGGCCTCGAGGCACGCCACGCAGTCCCGGCAGGCCTCGGTGCCCTTTCCGGTGAAGCCCGGGGGCCGCAGGAAGGCCAGCCCGCCGGCGGGGCGCGCCACGGCGACGGTGCGGTTGGCCACCTTCTCCACGCGGCGGCCGAAGACCCGGAAGAGGTCTCTCCGGCTGAGCTTTCGGTCGGCCATGAGAGGGAGGGTCGGGAGGGGGACCTCAGGTCAGGAGCTTGGGGTCCTTCTCCTCGTCCTTCTTCTCCCCCTCGACCTGCTCGGCCTCCCCGGAGTCAGCCTGGGCCGCGTCAGCCTCGGCGATGCCCTTCTTGAACGAGCGGATCCCCTCGCCCAGGCCCTTGCCGAGCTCCGGGATCTTCTTCGCTCCGAAGAGGAGGAGCACCACGAGGACGACGACGATGAGCTCCCAGCCGTGAAGCAAAACCTTTCCTCCTGCCGGCCAAAGCCATGGGCCAGCGTTGCTTGGGTATCCATAGCACCGCCGGCAGGGTGAGCCAACTACCTGATTTTCGGCCCCGAGGTGCGGATCATTCTGGATCCGATCGTGCGCCCCGGGTACCTTCGAGCCAGATGAACCCCACCGGCCGCACCCTCCCCCACTCCCTGGACGCAGAACGGAGCGTCCTGGGCGGCGTCCTGCTCGACGCCGAGATCCTCGCGGACATCGAGGGCACGCTGACCCCGGGCGACTTCTACCGCCCCTCCCACGGCCGGATCTTCGAGGCGATGACCCAGCTCTCGGCGAACAACATGCCGATCGACCTGGTCACCCTCACCGAGTACCTGAAGGACCGGGACGAGCTGGACGCGGTCGGGGGCGTCGACTACCTCGCCGGCCTCGACGCGGGGGTCCCGACCGCCTCCCACGCCGTCAGCTACGCCAGCATCATCCAGGAGAAGGCCGTCCTGCGGCGGCTCATCCAGGCGGCGGCCGACATCCAGACCGAGGGCCTCGACAGCCCCTCGGACATCAAGGACTTCCTCGACCGCGCCGAGAGCCTGGTCTTCGGCGTGACCCAGGAGAAGCAGGACCGCACCCTGGTCCCGGTCTCCTCCGTGGCGCCGGAGGCCTTCAAGGTCCTCCAGGACCGCTTCGCCCAGCAGAGCGACATCACCGGCGTCTCGACCGGCTACCTCGACCTCGACAAGAAGACCGCGGGCCTCCAGCGCGGCGACCTCCTCATCCTCGCCGCCCGCCCCTCGATGGGGAAGACGGCCCTGGCCCTGAACCTGGTGGCGAACGCCGCCCTGCGGGCCGAGCCCCGGGCGAAGGTGGCGGTCTTCTCCCTGGAGATGACGACCATCTCCCTGGTGATGCGGCTCCTCTCCGCCGAAGGAAGGGTGCGGGCCGACTTCCTGCGCACCGGCAAGATCCCCTCGGGGGACTGGAACAAGCTGGGCAACGCCGCCGAGCGCCTGAGCGGGGCCGGGATCCACATCGACGACACGCCCTCGATCACCCTGACCCAGGTGCGCAGCAAGTGCCGCCGGATGAAGGCCAAGCACGGGCTGGACCTGATCGTCATCGACTACCTCCAGCTGATGCGGGGCCCGCGCTCCGACAGCCGCGAGCAGGAGATCGCCTCCATCTCCCGGGGGCTGAAGGAGCTGGCCAAGGAGCTCGAGGTCCCGGTCCTCGCCCTCTCCCAGCTGAACCGCGGCGTCGAGCAGCGCAAGGACAAGCGGCCGATGATGTCCGACCTGCGGGAGTCCGGCGCCATCGAGCAGGACGCGGACATCATCATGTTCATCCACCGCGAGGACCGGAACCCCACCGAGGGCGCCCCCTCCCCCGAGCGGGAGGGCATCGCGGAGGTGATCATCGCCAAGCAGCGAAACGGCCCCACCGGGACCGTCGAGCTGATCTTCTTCGAAGAGTTCACCCGCTTCGACAACTACGACCGTCACACCCACATCCCCTGATGGCTGGCGAGAAGGTCCTCATCGTCGACGACGACGACGCGAACGTCGCGCTGGTCTCCGAGCTCTGCCGGAGCCTGGGCTTCGTCGTGTCCTCCGCCCGCAGCGGCAAGGCCGCCGGCGACGCCATCGGCAGGGATCGCCCGGACGTCATCCTCCTCGAGATCGCCATCTCGGACGACGACGGCTTCGCGCTCCTCGAGTCACTGAAGTACGACCCCCGCTCCCGGGAGATCCCGGTCATCCTGGTGACCTCGATCTCGGACATCGACACCAAGCTGCGGGGCATCGAGCTGGGCGCCGACGACTTCCTGCCCAAGCCCTTCAAGCTCTACGAGCTCGAGACCCGGATCCGCTCGGCCATCCAGGTGGGGCTCTACCAGCAGAAGCTCCGCGAGGCCCAGGAGGCCCTGGCTCGCGGGGTGGGCACCGATCCGGTCACCGGCGCCGGGGTCTACGCCCAGCTCCACGCCCACCTCGATCACGAGATGACCCGCGCCCGCCGCTACGGCCGGCCGCTCTCGGCCGTCCTCTGCTCGGTCGAGAGCTACCACGAGGCCCGCGAGAAGCTGGGCAAGGACGCGAGCGACGCCGTCCTGCGCGAGGCCGTGAAGCAGATGCGGGAGACCATCCGCACCGTCGATCGGATCTTCCGCCTCGACGAGGCGGAGTTCGTCCTGCTCCTGCCCGAGACCGACCGCGCTGGCGCCGAGCTGGTCTCCCGCCGCCTCGGCGACGCCTTCGCCGAGGTGACCATGGCCGAGGGCGGCATCCACGCGGTCTTCGGGGTCGCCGCCTTCCCCGACGAGGACATCCGGGGCGGCGAGGACCTCCTGCGCTCCGCGCACAACGCGATGATGGCCGCCGCCCAGGCCACCGAGACGGCACCGGACGACTGACGCTACTCCGCGACGCTGTCCCGCGGCTTGAACTCGTCCCACCCGAAGAGCTCGGGATACTCGCGCCAGGGCCCCTCGCAGCGGTCGAGGTAGGCGCAGCCCTCGCAGGGAGGCCCGCGCACCTTGCCCTGATCCATCCGGTACTGACCGTAGTCGTCGATGGTGTGGTCGGCGTCGTAGATCAGCGTCTTGGGGATGATCTGCTCGGCGACGTGCTCCTCGTACCCCTCCATCAGGCAGAAGGGGATCGCCTCGGTCATGCAGCGCACGCCGGCCGCCCGGCCGACGTCGAGGCCCTCGCGGACGTAGGGCATGATGTCGCTCTTCCGCGGCACGAGCCACTGCTGGTTCTTCTGGGCGCTGCCGAGGATGTGGACGAAGGCGAACTGGTATTGCACCACCCCGAGCTTCACCAGCAGGCGGGCCAGGTCGGGGAGCTGCTCGTAGTTCGCCGTGGTGATCACCGTGTTGGTGACCACCGGCTGGCCGAGCCGCACCAGGTTCTCGATGCCCGTGACCACCTGCTCGTAGGAGCCCGGCGCCTCGGTGAGCTTCTCGTGCACCTCGGCGGTCGAGCCATGGAGGGCGGGTGAGAACTCGGTGGCGCCGGCGGCGATCGCCGCCCGGCAGAAGTCCTCGTAGAAGAAGCGCCGGCCGTTCGACTGGATCTGGATGTTGGTGTAGCCGAGCTTCCGCCCGAGGCTGATCACCGAGAGCAGGTTCTTGTGGACCGTGGGCTCACCGCCGGTGAGCACCAGCTCGGTGGCCCCCTGCTGGCGCCCCACCTTCAGATCCTCCTCGATCTGCTCGGCGTTGCGCGGCCCGTGCTCCTCCCGCTTGTTGCCCTGCACGCAGAAGGCGCAGTGGTTGTTGCAGGCGAAGCCCAGCTTGAGATCGATGCGGTGCACGTCGAACGATCAGGCGTGGTCGGTGGCCGTGTGGAGGTAGTGGTCCCGGTTGCGGACCGAGGTCCAGCGCTTGAAGACCTCCATCACCTCCGGATCGTTCTCCCGGATCTTGCCGAAGAGGTAGTCCTGGATGCCCATGTGCGCCGCGCACCAGGAGGAGAGGCGCATCTTGCCGTGGATGGTGCCCTGGGTGGCGTAGGAGTGCACCGGGCAGATCCCGCAGTAGGGGTTGTAGGCGCAGGACGAGCAGTCCGGGGCGGTGTCGAGGTTGGAGGCCGCGGTGAGGGCCCGCACCGTCTGGTGCTTCATCAGCTCCGGATAGCGGTCCTTGCCCGCCTCGCCGATCTTGAAGAGATCGTCGCCCGACTCGTGGAGCATCCGACCCTCGTCGCAGACGAAGAGGCCGCCGTCGTAGTTGTAGGCCATCTGGCCGATGCCGGCGCCGCAGGGCGAGCGGATGTCGAGGAAGTTGGGGTCGGTCTCCCCGAGGATCTTCGTCAGGAAGATGCCGGCGAAGCGCTCGAGGATCTTCGTGCCCTTCAGGTTGAGGCCGATGATGTAGTCGACCGACCGCGCGTAGAACTCGAGGAACTCCTGGGGGGAGTAGCCGAGCTTCGCCTTGGTCTGGGCCGCGAAGCCGAAGGGATCGAGGGGCCGCAGGAAGATCGCCTTGCAGCCGATGTCGACGAACTGATCGATCAGCGCCTCGGGGTTCTGGAGGGCGGCCCGGGTGACCGTGGGCAGGGCCTCCACGTGGTAGACCTCGCCGTCGAGGCCGATCTCCTCGTAGGCGGCGTTCAGCTTGCCGATCCACTGGAGGGCGGCGGCGTGCGAGTCGCCCCCGGGGAGGATGCGCTGCTTGTTGTGGATCTCGGCCGGGCCGTCGACCGAGGTGCAGACCTGCACCTTGTGCTTCACCAGGAAGTCGAGCTTCTCCTGGTCCATCTCGGCCAGGTTCGAGACCATGGTGAACTCGAGGCTCTTCTTGGCCTCCTCGTTCTTCTTCAGCGCGTACTCGACGACGTGCTTCACGACCTCGTAGTTCACGAGGGGCTCGCCCCCCTGGAACTCGATGGTGATGCCCGGAGAGGTCGTCTCGAAGATGAGATCGACGACCTTCTCCGCCGTCTCCTTCGACATGTCCTTCTCGGTGGCGCTCATGTCCGCCCGGCTGGCGTGGCAGTAGGCGCAGGTCTCGTTGCAGCGCAGCGTGACCACCATGATGTGGAGGTTCGGGCCGTGGGCGAGGAAGCGCTTGCGGTCTCGCATCCGGCTGGAGAGGTCGTCGACGTCCACCTCGCTGCGGATGAAGTTCATGCCGGCGAGCTTCTGGTAGAGCTCGCTCTCGGGCTCGAGCGCCCCGCGCTGGAAGGCGGCGTACTCCTCGTCATCGAGGAAGACGAACTGGCCGGCCAGGTTCGTGATCAGGTGGGCGCCGGCCACCTTGCGGTGACGGTGGAAGGCCGGAAAGGCGGCATCGAGCTCGGACTGGGCCACAGGCGTACTCATTCGTTCCCTCTCCCCGAAGAGGCACGGGTGGGTGTTGGCAAAAGGATGGATAAGGTGGACGATCCGGGCGCTTGCCGCAAGTCCCGCAAGCCTTCGGAATCCGGATGGAAATCTGCGGCGCTCAGCGGCCCCGCGCCGCGAGGACCAGGGCGTCGTAGATCCGCTGGTGGCTGGGGCAGCTCCCGGCGAGCAGCTCGGGGTGCCACTGCACCCCCAGGACGAAGGGCTCGCCGGGGCGCTCGATGGCCTCGATCACCCCGTCATCGGCCCGGGCGCTCACCACCAGGCCCTCCCCCACCCGGGCCACCGCCTGGTGGTGGGTGGAGTTGGCCCGGTGATCGGCCGGCGCCAGCAGCGCGTGCAGGCGCGTGCCCGCGGCGACCTCGAGGGGGTGGGAGGGCTGGCCTCGATCGCCCTCCTGCTCGTGGGGGTGGGCCCCGGGCAGCTCCTGGACGATGTCCTGCACGAGGGTGCCGCCGCAGAGGACGTTGAGCAGCTGCATCCCGCCGCAGACCCCCAGGAGCGGCAGCCCTCGCTCCAGCGCCAGGCGACCCAGCAGGGTCTCCGAGGCCGTGCGCTCCGGCAGCAACCTGCCCAGCCCCTCCCGGGGCGCCTCGCCGTAGGCCTCCGGGGGGACGTCGAAGGCCCCGCCGGTGATCACCAGGGCCGAGAGCCCGTCCAGGGCCGCCTCGACCTCGCCGGGACCCAGCCGGGGCAGGGCGATGGGCAGGCCGCCGGCCCGGCGCACCGCCTCGACGTAGCTGCCCTTGAGCCGGTAGCGCAGCTCGGCGCCCTCCCCCTCCTCGTCCAGGGTCAGCCCCACCCGCACGATCTCCTCGCTCATGCCGAGCCCTCCAGGAAGTGACGCTCCAGCCCGGCGGCCCGGGCCGCGAGGTCCTCGTCGGCCTCGCCGAGCAGCTCCGAGATCAGGGCCACCGTCCGGGCCCCGGCCTCGCGCAGGGAGGGCAGCGCCTCCCGGCCGATCCCCCCGATGGCCACCACCGGCAGCGCGCCCGCGAGCGCCACGGCCTCGCGCAGCCCCTCGAGCCCGACCACGGGGTCCGGGAGGGCCTTGGAGCCGGTGGGAAAGATCGGGCCGAAGCCCAGGTAGTCCGGCCTCGCCGCGACCCCGGCGCGCACCTGCGCGGGGTCGTGGGTCGAGAGGCCGACCAGGGCGCCGGCGGGGAGCAGGGCGCGGGCCTCGGCCACGGGCAGATCGTCCTGGCCGAGGTGGACCCCGTCGGCGCCGGCGAGGGCGGCCACGTCGACCCGGTCGTTGACGATCAGGGGGACGCCGGCCGCGCGGGCCTCGGGGAGGAGGGCCTCCACCAGGGCGAGGAAGGGCCCGCCCGGCGCCCCCTTCCAGCGCAGCTGCAGGAGGGCGGGCCGGGCCGCCAGGAGGGCCCGGGCGGTGGCCTCGAGGGGGCGCCCGGCGCGGCGGCAGGCATCGGCGTCGGCGATGGCGTAGAGTCCACTTCTCACGGTGAGTCGCAACATAGCAGCCCCGTCGCGTTGACACGTCGGGACCCGGGGACCTACAAACCGCCCCTGCTCCGAGACAGAAGGAGAAGCAGCATGGCCATCCAGCGAAACGACGATCGTCTCCACGACAAGCGACTCATCGAGCGCTTCCTGCGCGACGGCACCGTCGTGGACAAGGACCACGAGAAGTACCTCTCGAAGCTCCCCGACCTCGAGAAGGAGGCCGAGGTGATCGGCGTCGCCCTCGAGTCGGTCGGCGACCGCTCCGGCGAGTAGCGCCGGTGGCCGCCCTCCCCTCGCGGTGTCGGGGGGCGCGCGGCGCGACGTCATGCGGGTCGTCTCCTGGAACGTGAACGGCCTGCGGGCCGCGGTGCGCAAGGGCTTCCACGAGTGGGTGCCCACCGCGCAGGCCGAGGTGATCGGCCTGCAGGAGGTGCGCGCCGATCTCGCGCAGCTCGAGAAGCTCGGGGCGGTGCCCGAGGGCTGGCACTTCCACCTCTCCGCGGCCGAGCGCCCGGGCTACAGCGGCGTCGGCCTGCTCTCCCGCCGCCCGCCGGATCGGGTGGATGTCAGCCTGGGCGAGCCCCGCTTCGACGAGGAGGGCCGGCTGCAGCTGGCCCACTTCGGGCGGCTGCTGGTGGCCAACGTCTACTTCCCCAACGGCAGCGGCAAGGAGCGGGACAACGGGCGGGTGCCCTACAAGCTCGACTTCTACCGCGCCCTCCTCGCGCGCCTGCAGGCCGAACGCCGCAAGGGCAAGCGGGTGCTGGTGATGGGCGACTACAACACCGCCCACCGCGAGATCGACCTGGCCCGGCCCAAGGCCAACCGCCAGACCAGCGGCTTCCTGGTCGAGGAGTGCGAGGAGCTCGACCGCTGGCTCGCCGAGGGCTACGTCGACACCTTCCGCCACTTCGAAAAGGGCGAGGGGCACTACAGCTGGTGGAGCCAGCGCCTCGGCGCCCGGGAGCGGAACGTGGGCTGGAGGATCGACTACGTGCTGGCCTCGCAGGCGGCGATGCCCTTCGTGAAGGGGGCCTTCATCTGGCCCGAGGTCATGGGCTCCGACCACTGCCCGGTGGGCGTCGACCTCGACCCCGGGATCACGGGCTGAAGGCGCCGCGAGGGCTTGCGGCCCCCCGGGGCCATGCCTACGCTGGCGCCATGGCAGCCGACGAGAAGAAGGCAGGCGAGGGCTTCACCGTGAACGACCGACGCCGCGTGCGCAGCGAAGCGCCCGAGGCGGCGCCCGCCCACGCAGAGGCGCCGAAGGAGAGCGAGGCGAACCCGGCGGAAGAGCACCGGCCCCGCAAGGGCGAGGGTGAGCTCCCGCCGGTCGACTTCAGCACCTTCGTCCTCTCCCTGGCCTCCTCGGCGCTGGTCCACCTCGGCGAGGTCGTCCACCCCGAGACCGGTGAGCCGGCCCGGAACCTCCCCCTGGCCCGCCAGACCATCGACATGCTGGCGATGCTCCAGGAGAAGACCAGGGGGAACCTCTCGAAGGACGAGGCGACCTACCTCGAGTCGATCCTCTACGATCTCCGGCTGCGCTGCGTTGCCGCGTGCCAGAGCAAGTAGATCTGGCTGCGAGCTGCGAGCTGAGCGACCGGCGCCGACAGCTCGAAGCTCATAGCTCGTAGCTCGAAGCCCTTCCCGGGGTGCTCTTGATCCGCTGCTTCCAGTGATTAGCCTGGGCGCATGAAGCTCGAACGATTCACCGTCAAGGCCCGGGAGGCCGTGCAGGACGCCGCTGCGCTGGCCCGCCGGCGGGACCACCAGTCGGTGGAGCCCCTCCACCTCGCGCTTGCCCTCTTCGAGCAGGAGGGCGGGATCTCCACGCCCATCGCCCAGAAGGTGGGCGTGGCGCCGGAGCTGATCCGGGATCGCCTCGAGGCCAAGCTCCAGGCCCTGCCCCGGGTCGAGGGGGGCGAGGGCTACTTCTCCCAGCCCTTCCTCAAGGTCATCGACGCCGCGGAGGACGCGGCGAAGAAGCTCGACGACGAGTACGTCAGCTCCGAGGCCCTGCTCCTGGCGGTGGCCCGCAGCCGGGGCGACGCCGGTGAGATCTTCGAGGCCAGCGGCCTCTCCGCCGAGCGGATCGAGGAGGCCCTCGCCGCCGTGCGCGGCGCCTCCCGGGTGACCTCGCCCGAGGCCGAGGAGCAGTACCGCGCCCTGGAGAAGTACACCCGCGACCTGACCGAGGACGCCCGGGACGGCAAGCTCGATCCGGTCATCGGCCGCGACGAGGAGGTGCGCCGGGTGATGCAGGTGCTCTCCCGCCGGACCAAGAACAACCCGGTGCTCCTCGGCGAGCCCGGCGTGGGCAAGACGGCCATCGCCGAGGGCCTCGCCCAGCGCATCGTCAACGGCGACGTGCCCGAGTCCCTCGAGGGCCGGAAGCTCCTCTCCCTCGACCTCGGCGCCCTGGTCGCCGGAGCCAAGTTCCGGGGCGAGTTCGAGGAGCGCCTCAAGGCGGTGCTCAAGGAGATCACCGCCAGCGACGGCAACATCATCCTCTTCATCGACGAGCTCCACACCATGGTGGGGGCGGGCGCCGCCGAAGGCTCGATGGACGCCGGCAACATGCTCAAGCCCATGCTGGCCCGGGGCAAGCTGCACGCCATCGGCGCCACCACCCTCGACGAGTACCGGAAGCACGTCGAGAAGGACGCCGCCCTCGAGCGGCGCTTCCAGCCGGTGATGGTGGGCGAGCCCACCACCGAGGACACCATCTCGATCCTGCGGGGCCTGAAGGAGCGCTACGAGGTCCACCACGGGGTGCGGATCACGGACAACGCCATCGTCGCCGCCGCCACCCTCTCCTCGCGCTACATCGCCGACCGCTTCCTGCCCGACAAGGCGATCGACCTCGTCGACGAGGCCGCCTCCCGGCTGCGGATGGAGATCGACTCCCTGCCGACCGAGGTCGAGGAGGTGCGGCGCAAGGTGCTCCAGCTCGAGATCGAGGCCGAGGGCCTCGGCAAGGAGACCGACGCCCTCTCGCGGGACCGCCTCTCCCGCCTCGAGGAGGAGAAGGCCGAGCTCTCCGAGAGCCTCTCGGCCCTGACCGCCCGCTGGACGGCCGAGAAGGAGGCGATCTCCGCGGTCCGCGAGCTCAAGGAGCAGATCGAGGTCCTGCGGGTGCAGGAGCAGGAGGCCGAGCGCCAGGCCGACCTCGGCAAGGCCGCCGAGCTGAAGTACGGGGCCATCCCCAACACCCAGAAGCAGCTCGAGGCCGCGCAGGTGCGCCTCGCCGAGATCCAGGCCCAGGGCAAGATGCTCAACGAGGAGGTCACCGAGGAGGAGATCGCCGAGGTCGTGGCCCAGTGGACCGGCATCCCCGTCTCCAAGCTCCTCGAGGGCGAGATGCAGAAGCTGGTGCAGATGGAGGCCCGGCTCGAGGAGCGGGTCATCGGCCAGCGTGACGCGGTCGTGGCCGTCTCCAACGCCGTGCGGCGGGCCCGGGCGGGCATCCAGGATCCCAACCGGCCCATCGGCTCCTTCCTCTTCCTCGGCCCCACCGGCGTGGGCAAGACCGAGCTCTCCCGTGCCCTGGCCCACTTCCTCTTCGACGACGAGCGCGCCCTGATCCGCCTCGACATGTCCGAGTACATGGAGAAGCACTCGGTGGCCCGCCTCATCGGCGCGCCCCCGGGCTACGTGGGCTACGACGAGGGAGGCCAGCTCACCGAGGCCGCGCGGCGCCGCCCCTACTC
Source organism: Deltaproteobacteria bacterium (assembly GCA_029210625.1). Taxonomy (NCBI): domain Bacteria; kingdom Pseudomonadati; phylum Myxococcota; class Myxococcia; species Deltaproteobacteria bacterium. The sequence continues at coordinate 25,293 of JARGFU010000014.1, forward strand.
GGTCGTGCTCTTCGACGAGATCGAGAAGGCCCACCCCGACGTCTTCAACGCCCTCCTCCAGGTGCTCGACGACGGCCGCCTCACCGACGGCCAGGGCCGCACCGTCGACTTCCGCAACACGGTGCTGATCCTCACCAGCAACGTCGGCTCGGCCGACATCCAGGAGGCCGGCGGCGACGCCCGCGCCGCGCGGGAAGCGGTGATGGCCGAGCTGAAGGCCACCTTCCGCCCCGAGTTCCTCAACCGGGTGGACGAGATCGTCCTCTTCGACGCCCTCGGCCGCGAGGCCCTGCGGAAGATCGTCGACATCCAGCTCGAGCGCCTCGACGCGCTCCTGGCCGATCGCAGCCTGACCCTGCTCCTCGACGACGCGGTCCGCGATCACCTCGCCGAGGCCGGCTACGATCCGGTCTACGGCGCCCGGCCCCTCAAGCGGGCCCTCCAGCGGACGGTGCAGGATCCCCTCGCCCTGGCCCTCCTCGACGGCCGCTTCGAGCCGGGCGAGACGATCCGGGGCGTGCTGCGGGACGGCGCCCTCCACTTCGAGAAGGCGCCGACGCCGGCGAGCGACGCGGCCGCCTGATCAGCCCTCGCCTTGGGGCTCGTCCGGGACGACCTCGTCGTCGGAGAGGATGGCCTCCTCCTCCAGCGCCGCCTTCGCCGCGGCGATGGCCTCCTCCGAGAGGGGGGCGATGGTGCCGGCGCCCGGGGCGGGATCGCCCGGGGCCTTGCGCCGGCGGTCCTCGCTCATGGCCTCCAGCTGGACCTGGGCGTGAGCGCAGGCCCTCGCCGCCAGGAAGGCGATGCCCACCGCCAGCACCAGCTTGGTGATCACCAGCAGGGGCCGGGCGGTGAAGACCTGCACGCCGTCCCCCAGGTAGGAGACGAAGCCCATCCACACCTCGTGGAAGAGGGCCGCCCCGAGAGTCAGGGGAAGGGGGCGGCTGTCGAAGATCCAGCCGGCGGCCCAGGCCAGACCGGGCAGGACGATGAGGAGGGAGATCTGCTGGTAGACCGCCAGGATCAGATCCGAGGCGACGCCCGGCTCGAAGCCGATGGGCCGGTCCGAGAGCAGGGGCACCAGCACGTGCAGGGTGATCGCCCAGCGCAGCATCGCCGAGACCACCACCACGGCGAAGCCCAGGACCAGCACCCGGTTCATCGTGGCGACGGAGGCGCGCAGGCGCCCCACGCCCTCCTTCAGGCGACTCGCCGGCCCCGTGGACTCTGGATGCTCTGCCCTCACGCCTCGTCCCTCGCGGCCCCATAGTACACGGCATCGAGGCAGAGGCCCTCCGGTCCGGCGGTCCGGCCGGCGACCGTGCGGTCCCGGGCCGCCAGGATCGCGGCGACGCTGGCCGCCGGGCGCCGCCCCTCTCCCACCTCCACGAGGGTGCCGACGAGGTTGCGGACCATGTGGCGCAAGAAGCCGCTGCCCTCGGCCACGATCACGATCTCCCCGCCGGCCTCACCCTCGACCGAGAGCCGGTCGAGGCGGCGCCGGGTGGTCTTCGCCGAGCAGCCGGCGGCCTGGAAGCTCTTGAAGTCGTGCTCGCCGACCAGGAGGGCCGCGGCGGCCACCATCGCCTCGAGATCGAGGGGGTGGCGCAAGAGCCAGTGGCTCCGCCGCAGGAGGGGCCGGCGGGAGGGGCCGTTCCAGATCCGGTAGACGTAGCGCTTCCCGGTGGCGTTGCGGCGGGGATCGAAGTCGGCCGCGGCGTGCTCGGCCCGCAAGACCGCCAGGTCCTCGGGGAGCGCGGCCTGCAGACCCGGATGGAAGGCCTTCAGCGGGAGCTCCAGGGGGTCGTCGAAGGCGACCACCTGACCCCGGGCGTGCACCCCGGCGTCGGTGCGGCCGGAGGCCTCGACCACCACCCGCTCCTCCTGGCGCAGGAGGACCCGCAGGGCCTCCTCCAGCACCCCCTGCACGGTGCGCTGCCCCGGCTGGAGCTGCCAGCCGGCGAAGTCCGTTCCGTCGTACTCGACGATGAGGCGGACGCGCAGCAAGGCGTGGGGCGCCGGTCCTAGAACTCGATGGCGAGCCCCAGGGACCAGGTGGTGTCCGAGAGGTCGAAGCCGGCCGAGCCGAAGCCGTCGATCTGCAGGCGCCGGTAGGCGAAGTAGAGGTAGCTGTTGTCCACGCCGGAGCTGCGCTCGAAGTCCTTGGCCAGCTGCGGGTCGAGGGCGTCGAGGAGCACCTGGAGGCCGAGCTCGTACTCGAAGCCCCAGCGCCCGCCCTGGGCCCGCTCACCGGCCGAGTCCACGGCCACCCCGCCCGTGCCGTCGAGGATCCACCACAGATCCCAGACCAGCCCCGCCCGCAGGTAGGGCACCAGCGGCACCTGCCACTCCTGGGCGGCGTAGTCGAAGCGGTAGGAGACGGCCAGGTCGAAGGGCACCCAGTTGAAGACCGTGGTGTCCGGCGAGGGCGTGCCGTCGGGGTAGAGACCCTTGCCCACGTCCTGGCCGAAGCCGGCGCCGAGGCCGACCCCCACCTGGCCGAAGCCCTGCCAGATGGCGCGCTCCAGGCGGAGGCGGCCCAGGAGGGTCTGCTTGGTCCCGAAGACGTCGGCGTAGGGCGTGGCGGCCGTCTCGTCGTCGATCTCGGGGAAGTAGGGGCCGAGCTCCAGCTCGAAGTACCAGCCGCGGTCGTCCTCGACCCAGCCGGCGGCCCGGGCGCTGGCCGGCAGCAGGCTGGCCACCAGCGCGAGGAGGGCCAGCCCGCCCAGCAGGCGGCGCCGGCGCAGCAGACCGAGGCCCGGGAGGAGCAGGAGCAGCGCGGCGAGGCCGACCCGGGCGCCGCCGGCCGACGCGCAGCCGGCCTGCGCTCCGCCGCCGTCGCGGTAGTGCTCCCAGAAGTCGTCGCTCGCCCGCGGCGTGGCGGTGACCGAGGCCGAGCCCTCGCTCCAGTTCCCGAAGTCGTCTTTCGTTTGCACCCAGACCTCGTATTCCGTGTCGTTGGTCAGGCCCTCGACGGTGTAGTCGCTCACCGCGCTCGAGAGCTCGGAGGAGGAAGCCGACGCGTCGGCGGAGCCCACAGGCTGCCAGGAGACCCGGAAACCATCCAGGTCGCTCGGGCTCGAGCCATCGAAGCTCCAGCTCACCTTGATGATCTGGTCTCCCCCGACCGCGCTCACCACCGGATCGGTGGGCAGCGCGGTGTCGAAGTCGATGGCCAGGGACCAGGGGTCGAAGTCGGTGAGGGCGTCGCCGGTGAGCTCGAAGCAGATGTAGCGGGTGTGATCCTCGATCGAGCCGCAGGTGCCCTCCAGGAGGTGGGTGCGGACCATCACCGTGGCGGTCTGCCGGGTGGCGACGGCCGTGCTCTCCTGGACGACGGCCAGGGCCGCGGTGGAGTTACACTCCTTGACGGTGTCGGTGTAGATGCGCACCGTCTGGCCGCTCTCGGGGGTGGCGTCCAGCTCCCAGGCCACGGTCAGGCTCTGATCGGCCTCGCACTCGGCGAGGTTGACCTGCGCGTCCGCGCCGCCGGAGACCATCAGCTGGGGTTCGACGAAGTCGGTGGCCTGGGCCAGGGCGGCGGCAGGCAGGAGCAGGGCGAGCGCGAGCAGGGCTGGGGCACGGAGGTTCATCGAGGGGTTAGAAGAGCAAGGCCCGGGCCAAGTGCCCCGCCAGCGCCCCGGCCCCGCCAGGGCGCCGCAGGGGCCTCCTGGGAGCCGGATCCGCCCCCTGCGGTCCGGGCCGGAGACCTGGGCCTCCCGGGAGGGCGGCCCGCCCGGGACAATTTGTCATCGCCCCGGACGGCCCCCACGGGCTCCTGCCAGATTGGCAAGCCTCAGACGCCGACGAGGCCGCGCTCGATCAGCAGCTCGGCGATCTGGACGGCGTTGGTGGCCGCGCCCTTGCGGACGTTGTCGGCCACCACGAAGAGCTCGAGGCCCCGCGGGTGGGAGAGGTCCTTGCGGATCCGCCCGACGTGGGTGGCGTCGTCCCCGGCCGCGAGCAGGGGCATGGGGTAGATGCGCTGCGCCGGCTCGTCGAGGACCTCGACCCCCGGCGCCGCGCGGAGGGCCGCGCGCGCCGCTTCGGGCTCGATGGCCTCGCGGGTCTCGATGGTCACCGCCTCGGCGTGGCCGAAGAAGGTGGGCACCCGCACGCAGGTGGCGGTCACGGGCAGCTCGGGCAGGCCCATGATCTTGCGGGTCTCCTCGATCATCTTCTGCTCTTCCTTCGTGTAGCCGGAGTCGAGGAAGACATCGATGTGGGGGATGACGTTGAAGGCGATGCGGTGAGGGAAGGTCTCGGGGGTGACCTCCTGCGAGTTGAAGAGCGCCCGGGTCTGATCCGAGAGCTCCTCGATGCCCGACTGCCCGGCGCCGGAGACCGACTGGTAGGTCGCCACCCGGACCCGCTCCAGGGGAGAGAGCTGGTGGAGGGGCTGCAGCGCGACGACCATCTGGATGGTCGAGCAGTTGGGGTTGGCGATGATCCGCTTCGCCGCGAAGCCGGCGACGGCGTCGGGGTTCACCTCGGGCACCACCAGCGGCACCTCGGGGTCCATCCGCCAGGCGCTGGAGTTGTCGATGACGATCGCGCCGGCCGCGGCGGCCTTCGGCGCCCAGATCTTGGAGGTGGCGCCGCCGGCCGAGAAGAGCGCGATGTCGACGCCCTCGAAGGAGCCCTCCTGGAGGCGCTCGACCTCGATCTCCTCACCCTTGAACTCGATCTTGGTTCCCTCGCTGCGCTCGCTGGCGAGCAGCCGCAGCGTCTTCACCGGAAGCTCGCGCTCGGCGAGGACCTCGATCATCTCCCGACCCACGGCGCCGGTGGCGCCGCAGACCGCAATGCAAAGACCTTCGGACATGGAGAGTCTCTTCCTCTCGAAACACAACTCGCGGGTCCTCTCACCCGAACGTGGGGCGAGAGCCCGCGAGTCGAACTGAAAGTGGGTCGGACGGTCGCCCTAGGCGACGGCGAGCCGCTGCTCCATCTGGAAGATCTGATCCTTCTTCTGGAGCTTCAGCTTCTTCAGCTGCTTGATTTCGGTCTGCTCGGCCACGCTGAAGCTGCTCTGGCCTTCGAGCTCTCGAATCCTGGAGTCGAGCTCCCGATGCTCTTCGCGCAGCCGAGTGAGGATTTCTTTGTCTTCTGCCGTCCCGAGATGCTGCTCCATGCGCGTCCTGCACTCCTGAAGGGCTCTCTTGTGCGGGTGTCTCGTGGCGTCCGTGGAGCCCGGTACGGGGCCACTCACCGAAGACGATAGGATCCTCGAAACCACCGCGTCAATCGATGTCTTCCCGGCCCGCTGCCGGAGGCCCGGCGGGGGCCGTCAGGCCCCGGATCTTGAGCTCTCCGGCCTCGAGTTTGCGCTCGGCCTCGGACTTCCGGGCGTAGGTGGGCAGGAGCGTCAGGGGATCGTCGCTCTCACCGGCCAGCAGCCGGGGGGCCGCCAGGACGATCAGGCCCGCCCCGGTGGGGTGCTCGGGCAGCGCGGGCCGCCAGGCGGGGCTCGCGGCGAGCTCGGGGTAGGCCTTTCCCCCGGGTCCGAAGAGGAAGAGGGCCTCGGTGGGATGCCCGGCGAGGGACTCGAGGAGCTCCGCCGGCGCGATGGTGCGGGCCCGCCCCAGCGGCTCCCGGAGGTCCCCCGCCGGCCCGCAGGTCGCGGCGTAGACCTCCGCCCGGCGGGCGTCGAGGCAGGGCACCAGGAGGGCCTCGGCGGGCAGCGCCTCGCCCCCGGCCTCGAGGGCGCGGGCGGCGTCCACGGCGTAGCCCGGCAGGGAGCCCACCCCCACGATCGGACAGCCCCGCCCGTAGGCCAGGGCGTTCAGGGTGGCCAGGCCGCTGCGCAGACCGGTGAAGGAGCCGGGCCCGAGGCCCACCACCAGGGCGTCGACCTCCTCCAGGCCCAGGTCGGCGTCGACCAGCAGCTCGAGGAGCAGATCGGGCAGGCGGCGGGCGTGCTGCCCTCCCCCCTCCTCTCCCCGGCCGAGGTGCAGGTCGGAGAGGGAGCCCGCGGCCTCACCCTCGGTCTCGAGGCGCGCGAGGGCCGCTCCCAGCTTCGGGGTGGCGCTGTCGAGGGCGAGGACCCACATGGCGACCTTCAGGTGAGGAGGGCGAAGGTCCAGACCAGGACCGCGTTGAAGAGGAAGGCGTCGATCCGGTCGAGGAAGCCGCCGTGACCGGGGATGAGCTTGCCCGAGTCCTTCACGCCGTAGGCCCGCTTGAAGAGGCTCTCGGCCAGATCCCCCACCGGCCCCAGGAAGCCGGCGAGGACCCCCAGCAGGAGGAGCAGCGGCACCGACAGGCCGATGGGCTCGGGGGCGATCATCGGCAGGGCTCCGGCCAGCCACCCCACCAGGAACGCTCCGGCGATGCTGGCGACGACGCCCCCGGCGAAGCCCTCCCAGGTCTTCTTGGGAGAGACGAAGCGGGAGAGGGGGTGTTTCCCGAAGGCCCGGCCGGTGAAGTAGGCGCCGGTGTCGTTGAGCCAGGTCACCGCCATCGTCAGCACCAGCCACCAGAGGCCGAAGCCCCGCACGTGGACGAGCACCGCGAAGAGGCCGCCGACGTAGACGATGCCCAGCACCGCCATCCCCGCCTGGCCCGGCAGCGCCTTCAGATCCTCGCGGGCGCCGAAGACCGCCAGGGAGAGCAGCCCGACCACGGTCCAGCAGGCGATGAGCAGCCCCTCCCGGGCCACGAGGGCCTCGCCGGCCCAGAGGTCGACGTAGAGGGGGAGCGCCACGGAGCCGAGGATCGTCACCCAGCGCAGCGTCGCCGGGGCTTCCTTGAGAGCGATCGAGCCGAACTCCCAGCCGCAGATCGCGGCGACCACCAGGATCAGCCCCCGGAAGGGCCAGCCCCCCCACCAGCAGAGAAAGAGGACCACCGGCAGGAGCACGAGCGCGCTGACCACCCGCAGCCCGGTGCCGCTCTTCTTCCCGGCCTCGCTCATGGCAGGTCTCCCTCGATCTGCTCGCCGGTGAGCCCGAAGCGCCGCTGCCGGCGCTGGAACTCTCGGATGGCGAGGAGGAACCCCTCCTCCCGGAACTCGGGCCAGGCGGTCTCGACGAAGACCAGCTCGGCGTAGGCGGAGCCCCAGAGGAGGAAGTTCGAGATGCGCTGCTCACCGGAGGTGCGCACCAGCACCCCGGGCTCGGGCAGGTCACCGGTCCAGAGGGCCGCGCCGAGGACCCCGAGGTCGAGCGCCTCGGGATCGAGCTTTCCCGCGGCGGCCCGGCGGCAGAGCTCCCGCACGCCGGCGAGGATCTCCTCCTGGCCCCCGTAGGAGAGGCAGAGGGTGAGCACCATCGACTTGCAGTGCGCCGTGGCGGCGATGAGCGCGTCGAGGGGCGCTCGCACGAAGTCGGGCAGGCGCTCCAGCTCGCCGACCGCCGAGAGACGCACGTCGTTCTCGAGCAGTTCGTCGCGCTCGTTCTCGCAGTACTCCTGCAGCAGCACCATCAGGCCGGTGACCTCCTCGGCTGGCCGGCCCCAGTTTTGGGAGGAGAAGGCGTAGAGGGTCAGGGCCTCGCAGCCGATGCGGCGCGCGGTCCGGGTCACGGCGCGCACGGACTCGGCGCCCTCTCGGTGGCCCTCGATGCGGGGGCGGCCCCGGGCGACGGCCCACCGGCCGTTTCCGTCCATGATCACCCCGACGTGGCGGGGCACCTCGGCCGAGGCCACCTCGGCCTGGAGCGCGGCGAGCTCGGGCTTCATGGGGCCTTCTTCTCCTTCGGCCGGTACTCGGCGCAGGCCGGGTGCAGGAGCCCCGCCTCGATGAGGGTCGCGGCGGCGTCGGAGCCGTCGACGTAGCGCTTCATGCCCTCGAAGCGGGCAGGGCTCTCGTCCTCTCCCTCCACCTTCCGGATCAGGATCAGCTTCACCCGGTCGCCGAGCTGCTCCCGCAGCTCGCGGTAGACCTCGGGATCGTGCTCCCCCCCGTCACCCATCAGCAGGATGGGGTAGCCCGGGAAGCGCGCGGCGATCTGGGCGATGCGCTCCTTCTTGTAGGGGCTCGAGTCGGAGAGGTTGTTCACCTCGAGGTGGCGCAGGTGGATCGCGCCGAGGGGGAAGCGGTGGCGGGTGAGGAAGGCCGAGAGCTTCCCGTGGAAGTTCACCGGGGAGGCGGAGAGATAGTGGATCGAGGTCGAGCGCTCGCCCCGGGCGCTGCGGCCGAGGGCGAGGCAGCGCATCAGCCCCGGCATCCGCGGGATCACCTCCAGGGAGCCGGCGTCTCGCAGGAAGACGGACTCGAGGAACTTCCCCTTCGAGGTCACGTGGGTGTGCACCTGGGTGTCGTCGAAGTCGGTGATCACCAGCAGCTCGCCGGCGGCCGGCCGGATCAGGGCCAGCTCCTCACCGGAGGCCTCCTCGTCGCCCTTCCGGGCGCGGGCCACCACCTGCAGGCGCCCCGGCGCCGCCGGCGGCTCGAAGCTCAGGGTCAGGGCGAAGAAGCCGTCCTCGTCGGTGACCGCCTTCCCCTGCTGGCCGGCGGCCTCCACCACGACCTCGGCCCCTTCGATCTCGTCGGTGAGCAGGGCGCCGGCGTTCTTGCGCAGGGCCTCCCCCTTCGCCCCCTCCCCGGCGGGGATCGCGCCCGAGACCCGGTCCCGGTAGACCCGGCCGCGGAGCTCCAGCTGCTGCGGCGTGCCCGCCGCGCGGTAGACCTCCACCTCCAGCGGCGCTCCCCGTGCCGGGGCGGCGACGACGCCGGCCAGCGCCAGGCTGGCGAGGAGGGAGTGGTAGGCTCTCACGAGCGAGCAACCTACCCGAAGTCGGGGTGAACGTCGCCACCGTCGAAGAGAAAGGAAGCCCCGGATGCCACTGCGCTACGCCTACCTGGCTGCGGTCCTCGCAGGCCTCGCGCTGATCCTGACCGCGCCGCAGCGGACGGCTGCCGCGGAGGGCGAGGGCCCCCTCGGCCTGCCCGAGGCGCGCGCGGCGCTCGGAGAGGGCAAGCCCGAGGAGGTCTACCTCTCCTGGTCGGCCCTCCAGCCCGGAGAGCACCCCGCCGGGGACGCCCCGGTCACCCGGGTCCTCGTGCTCGCCAGCCGCAAGGCCATGGACCAGAAGGACGCCGCCCTCTCCATGGGCCTGGCCGAGGTGGCCCTGCGCCTCGCGCCCCGCTCCCCCGAGGCGAGCCTGCGGATGGCCGAGGCGGCCCGCGCCCTGACCCTGCCGGGCGCCGCCGCCGCGACCCTCGACGAGTCGCTCGAGGCCCACCCGAAGCACGGGGAGCTGCTCTTCCAGCGGGCGGACCTGGCCGAGGAGGAGGGAGAGAAGGCGCTGGCCATCGCCCTCCTGGAGCGCATCCCTGGGAAGCACCCCCGCCGCGCCGAGGCCAAGCTCCGGCTGGCGCGGCTGAGGCTGCCCCGCAACGACGGCGAGGCCGTCGCGAGCGCCCGCCCGGCCGGGAGCGAGGCGGGGAGCCGGCCCCCGGCGGGCCCCGGAGCGGTGCCGATCCTCGTCGGCGATCGGGTCGTGACGACCCGGCCGGAGGAGACCGGGGTGGCGGGGATGGCCGCCCGCAAGAGCGACAACTTCCGGATCGTCTACAGCAGCGCCGGCAAGGACTTCGGGGCCCGCGCCCGCTACGAGGCGAAGGTGATGGGCATGTTCGAGGACGCCCATCGCCGGCTGGTGCGGCTCCTGGACTTCGAGCCCGGGCGGGTCTTCGAGGTGGTGCTCTACACCCGGGAGGAGTTCGAGCTGCACTTCGGCGGCCGCTTCGCCACCGGGGTGCTGGGCTTCTACCAGGGCAAGATCCGGATGAACCACTCCGAGGATCTGAGCGAGCGCTACTTCAGCACCGTGGTGCACGAGCTGACCCACGCCTTCCTCGACTCGCTCTGTGACGACGCCGGCGGCCGGCTGGCCACCTGGTTCAACGAGGGCTTCGCCGAGTGGGCCGAGTGGGAGATCACCAAGGACGGGGACCGCGGGGTCCGAGGCGATCGCTCCCTGCGCCAGATGCGCAAGCTGGCCCGCCAGGTCCCCCTCGCCCGCCTGCGCAGCGGCCCCATCAGCCAGCTCGGCAACTACACGACCGCCGGCTACCTGAAGTCCCGGGCCGCCGTCTCGGTGCTCATCGGCACGGGAGGCGGCATCCGCCGCTTCGGGCAGATCTGCGCCGACGTGCGCTCGGGGCGGGACTTCGACCTCGCCCTGCGGGAGGCCTACGGAGACTCGATCGTGGATGGCCTCGAGGAGGACGCCAACGAGGTCCTGTCCCGCTGAACCAATTGGGTGTGATCGTCGGCCGCGCCGAAGAGTCCTCCTTGTGAGCCTCTTCGGTGCGCTGCTAGCATCGCGGCAGCCGGCAGGTGGCGATCGGGGCCGCTAGAGCCTCGAAATCCGTGATCATTTCCAGCCGAGCCAGCGTATTCCCTACGACATGTCCGACCTCGATCCCACCCAGGCGCTCTTGCAGGAGCTAGAGGCGCTGCGCTTCCAGCGAGACGCGGGGAAGCTGGACGCGGACGGACACCGGCGCCTCGCCGAGCTGGAGGTCATCCTCGAGGACGGCCCGCTCGAGCCCTACGAGGAGGAGGTCGGAGAGGTGACCGGGGCCTTCGACTCCATGTTCGGCGCCCCGGCGGCCGCGCCCCCCGCGCCGGCCGTCGAGGACGAGCCCGAGGAGATCGGCTTCGTGGACGCCGACGATGTCATGGAGTTCGCCGACGCGGACGACTTCGCGCTGGTCGACGAGGCGGCGCCCGCCCCGGAGCCCGCCCCCGAGCCCGGGCCCTCGCTCGACTCGGAGTTCCTCTCCCTCGACGAGGACGGGGCCTCTCCCTCCCGGACCGGCGGCGCGGCCGCGCTGGCGTGGGATGCCGTCTCGACGGGAGAGCCAGAGCTCCTCTCCCTCGACGACGCTCCGGAGGAGCCTGCCGCGACGCCGGAGGCCCCGCCGGCCCCCGCGCCACCGGCGCCCGCTCCGGTCAGCACCTTCTCCTCCCCCTTCGACGCGCCCGTGCCGGCGCTCGAGACGGTCGATGCCTCCGAAGAGGTGCCGGCCTTCGAGGAGTCTGCCCCTGCGCCGGAGCCCACGCCGGAGCTCGCCGCCTTCCCGGAGCCGGAGCCGGTGCCAGAGTTCGCGTCCTTCGAGGCGCCGGAGCCCGAGCCGATCCCGGCCGAGCCCGCGC
>JARGFU010000014.1:36500-144299 GCA_029210625.1 Deltaproteobacteria bacterium
GGAGCCGGTGCCGGAGCTCGCGTCCTTCGAGGCGCCGGAGCCCGAGCCGGTCCCGCCCGAGCCCGAGCCCGCCGTGCAGGTCGATCCCTCCCTCTTCGAGGCCCCCGCCGAGCCCGCTCCGGAGCTCGCAGTCCTCCCTGAGCCGGAGCCGGTGCCGGAGTTCGCGTCCTTCGAGGCGGCGGAGCCGGCCCCCGCCGAGCCCGAGCCTGCCGTGCAGGTCGATCCCTCCCTCTTCGAGGCCCCCGCCGAGCCCGAGCCCGCGGTGCAGGTCGACCCCTCTCTCTTCGGTGACGCCTTCGATGCCGAACCCGAGCCACCGAGCGCGGCGCCCGACCACTCTCTCTTCGGCGACAGCTTCGAGCCCGAGCCAGCGCTCCCCGACCTCCAGCCCGACGCCTCGCTCTTCGGCGACACCCTCGAGCCGGAGCCGGAGCCGGAGCCGGCGAGCATCCAGGTGGACCCCTCGCTCTTCGAGGCCCCCCTCGCCACCGAGCCCGAGGCCCCGTTCGAGCCGGAGGCGCCCGCGCCCGGCCCGTCCGAGTCCCTCGAGATCCCCGAGACCAGCGGCACCATCGAGGTGACCCACTCCGCCGGAGAGTTCCTCGGCACCACCGAGGCCACCGCCGGCAGCGAGCTCGGCGAGGCCCTGGAGGTCACCCGCTCGGCCGCCGACTTCATCGATCAGGCGGCCGAGATGAGCGCGCCGGCCGAGGCTCCTCCCGCCGACCCCGAGCTGGCCGCCGCGGCCGCCGAGCTCGACCTCGCGACCGCCCCTCCCGGCCCGGTGGACCTGCCCCCCGCCGAGGGAGGCGTCTTCGAGGCCATGGGCGCGACCCTCGCCGAGCTCGCCTCGGTGGATGCTCCCGGGGCCCCGCCGCCGGCCGCCGAGGGTGAGGCCGACGAGAGCCTGGACCTGCCGCCCCCGCTCGAGCCCATCGAGCTCGACACCGAGCTGCCCGACGGCCCGATGGAGATCTCGGCCAGCGCGGCCGACTTCCTCGAGATGTCGGCGGCGGTCAACACGATCCCGGAGCCCGAGCCCGAGGTCAGCGCCGAGAGCGGCGAGCTGGTGGACGATCTGCTCCTCGAGGACGAGGCCGCGCCGCCGCCGCCGGTGGTGCCCGAGCCCATCGAGTTCGACACCGAGCTCCCCGACGGGCCGATGGAGCTCTCGGACAGCGCGGCCGACTTCCTGGAGATGTCCGCGGCGGTCAACGCCCTCCCCGAGCAAGAGCCGGAGCCCTCCGCCGAGGAGCTCTCGCTCGAGGGAGAGGCCGAGCTTCCGGCGGCGCCGGCGCCCGAGCCCATCGAGCTCGACGCCGAGCTCCCCGTGGGGCCGATGGAGCTCTCGAACAGCCCCGCGGACTTCCTGGAGATGTCGGCGGCGGTCAACGCCATGCCCGAGCCGGAGCCGGAGCCCACCACCGCGGAGCTCCCGCCGCCGCCTCCCGCGCCCGAGGACTCCTTCGACTTCGACCTCGACTCGCTCGACGACGCGCCCGCGCCTCCCCCCGCCGCCGCGCCGCCACCGCCGCCGCCTCCCGCGCCCGAGGACTCCTTCGACTTCGACCTCGACTCGCTCGACGACGCGCCCGCGCCTCCCCCCGCCGCCGCGCCGCCGCCGCCACCGGCCTCCGTCCAGGCCGCGGCCACCCCCCTCGATCAGCTCACCGCGCCGCTGGCCCCGCTGGAGGAGGAGGCGGAGATCGAGATCGAGGAGACCCTCGACGAGTCGGCGATGGACGTCGACTTCGACGACGAGCTCGAGACCGCCGACCCGCTAGAGGCCACCGCGGGCGGCCGGCCGCTGACCGCGGAGGAGCTCCAGCTCCTGCACGGCACGCCTCCGGAGGCCGCGGGCCCGCCGGCGCCCCCGCCGGCGCCCCCCCGCGACGTCTTCGGCCCTCACACTCCCGAGATGGAGCTGGGAGACTGGGAGGGCGTCCCCCTGGGCATGGCCGGGCTCCCTCCCCCGGAGGTCCTCGACGCCGAGACCATCGTGGTGGACGAGCAGACCACGGCCCCCCAGGCCTCGACGGGCCTCGACCCCTCGGCCCTGCCTCCCCTGACTGCAGCGCCGGCCGACGTGATGGATCCGATGCTGCTCGCGGCGTCTCTCGGCGGCGGCCCGGCGGTCGCGCCGCCTCCGCCGGCGCCACCTCCCCCGCCACCGGTGGCCCCCGCGCCGGCCGTCGATCCCCTCGACGAGCTCCTCGGTGGAGGAGCACCGGCCGCGGCACCGCAGGCACCGCTGCCGCCCCCGGCGGCGTTCTCCCCGCCCGAGCCCGCCGCGCCCCGCGCGCCGCGCCGGCCGCCTGCCCCGCCGCCCCCGGCCGCGACCGCGCCGGCGCCGATCCAGCCTCCGGGCTTCGAGTCCCGCGCCCACACCCCGGTGCCCAGCGTCGCCCCCATCATCCGGGGCGTCCTCATCGAGGAGCCCGCCACCGGCGGCGAGGGCTTCCCCACCGGCCTGCCGACCTTCATCGAGGGCCGGACCCGGGTCGTGCTCCACACCCTGCAGGGGGAGGCCCGCCGGGGCTTCATCGAGAACCTCGACCTCGAGGGCTCCCACCTGAACCTGCTGCCGATGGCCGGTGGGGCTCCCCAGCAGATCCCCGTCGCCCACGTCCGGGCCCTCTTCTTCCTCCTCGACGCCGGCCAGCAACCCTCGCGCCTCGCCGGGGATCGGGTGCGCGTCCGCTTCGCCGACGGCCGGGAGGTGATCGGCCGCGCGGACCTCCAGGAGGGCGCCCCGGGCTTCTACCTCGTGCCGGACGACGCCATCCGCAAGCGCATCTCGCGGATCTACGTCTACCAGCACGCCGCCCAGGTCCACCCGGCCTAGGCGCGCCAGCACCTCGCTGCGCTCCGGATTCGGAGCGACCCGGAGGCGGCGGCTAGCCGGCGCAAGGTCGCGCAGCGGTGGCGAGCTGGCGTGATCTGGGGGGTCCGGGGGGAGCGGTGCTCCCCCCGCTCGATCAGTTCAGCCACTCCCCGTCGGCGTTCTTGCCGGCGCGCGGGCCCGGGCCGGCATCGCCCTCGTCATCGTCTTCGTCGGGATCCGGCGCGACGCTCAGGTGAGAGGCCTCCTCCACCCGCTTCTTGCGGGCATCGCGCTCCCGGCGGATCTGCCGCTCGATGCTCCACTTGCGCACCAGCAGGGTCAGCTTGCGCGGGCGCCAGGTGCCGCTGACGATCACGGCCCCCAGGAGCATCCCGAAGAGGTCCGGGACGAAGGGCACGAAGGTACCGGCGAAGATGATCGCCAGCACGATCCAGGCCACGGTGATCACCACCAGGTGGATGCCCTTCACCGGCAGGACGAACATCAGGAGGATCTGCCGGTCCCGGAAGGTCAGGCCCCAGGCGATGATCATCCCCTCGAGCACCGGTGAGGGTCCGACGAAGGTGAAGGCGGCCAGCGCCGGCCAGAAGGGGGCCAGCGCGGTGGTCAGCAGGGCGGGGCCCGCCGAGAGCAGCAGGAAGAAGAGGAGGAAACGCCGCGAGCCCCACCAGTCCTCGAGGGTGCCGGCGAACCAGCCGTAGACGAGCACGGCGAAGACGAGCACCAGCGGCCCGGAGAGGACGAAGAAGGGGTAGGTGACGAGCTGCCAGATCGCCGGCACGCCCGGCAGGATCTCGCCGGCCCCCCAGAGGGCCGCCGGCTGGAAGACCAGGGCCAGGGGGATGCGCGAGCCCAGCCACGACACGGAGAGCGCCCCGACGATGGAGAGCACCGCCGTGGCGATCATGATCCGCAGCACCCAGGGCGTCAGGTGCATGCCCAGCGGCCCCTGCCGCCCCCCACCCTGGCCCATGGGGTTCATGGAAGCCGCCCTACCGGTAGAAGAGCGTGATGGTCAGGCAGTGGAACTCGCGGTCCGAGGACTGGGTCACCACCGTGTCCACCACCTCCAGGTCCGGGTTCTCCGCCAGCCAGTCGGTGATCTGCTCGCCCATCGTGTTGCGATCGCGCGCGAGCGTGGTCGAGAAGACCTTCACTCCCCGATAGCTCTGCTTCTTTCCATCCGCCATGTTCCAACCTCCCGTGGCGGTGCCCGGCCCGAGCACCGCGCAAAGCGTTTCGGGAGTGTAGGTCCGGCTCCGGTGGCGAGCCACTCCGGGCTGCGGTGGCCAAGAAAGCCCTCCTCTTTCAGCTGTGCTTCCGGACGATGGCCATGACCTCGTCCTCGGTGAGCACCCGGCTGCCCGACTTGGCCTTGTCGAAGATCGTCTTCACGAGCGCCTCGTCGGTGGACAGCCGGCGCTTCTCCAGCCAGTAGCGCACGTTCGAGAGGCCGGAGTAGTGGCCGATCTCGATCTCCTGCTCCTTGCCGAACTCGGTGGCCGGGACCGCCGAGTAGATCCGGTCGGCCAGCCAGGCGTCGCCCTTCGCCTCCGCCTTGATGATCGCCGCGGCGTGCACGCCGGTGGCGGTCCGGAAGGCGTCGGTGCCCGCCAGCGGATAGTTGTAGGGGATCGGCACGGCGCAGGCCCGGGAGACCGCCTGGCAGTAGAGCAGGAGGTTCGTCAGGTCGTTGTCGATGGCGCCGAGGAGCTTGAAGTTGAGCAGCACCTGATCGATGGCCGCGTTGCCCACGCGCTCGCCCACCCCCAGGCCGGTCCCGTGGACCCGGTCGGCCCCGAACTCCGCCGCGAAGATGGCGTTCACCACCCCCAGGCCTCGATCGTTGTGGCCGTGCCAGTCGATGCGGACCTTCTCACCCATGCCGCGGATCAGGTCCTTGGTCCAGTGGATGAGCCGCCGCACTCCGTCGGGCGTGGCGTGACCCACGGTGTCCGAGAGGCACAGCGCGTGGGCCCCGTGGCCGATGGCCGTACGGAAGAGCTTGTCGAGGGTCGAGGGCTGGGAGCGGGTGGTGTCCTCGGTCACATAGGTGATCGGCAGCCCCTCCTTCACCGCGAAGTCGATCGAGTCGGCGGTGTTCTTGAGGATGCGATCGAGATCCCAGTCCTCGGCGAGCTGCCGGATGGGGCTGGAGCCGATGAAGGCGTAGACCTCGATGGGGATGCCGACCCGCTGGGAGATCGCGGCGATGGGCTCGATGTCCGACACCACGGTCCGGGCCGCGGCGGCCGGACGGATCGAGAGCTTGGCGCTGACGATCTCCTGGCAGACCGCCTCGCAGTCGTCCTGCGCCCGCTTGCCCGCGGCGGGGAGGGCCACGTCGGCGACGTGGATCCCCAGGCTGTCCATCAGGTGGATCAGCTCGAGCTTGGCCTCGATCGTCGGGTCGACCACGCTGGGCGACTGGATGCCGTCCCGCAGCGTCTCGTCGAAGAACTCCACCGGGTGGGTGGTCAGCGGGTTCGCCGACACGTCCAGCATGTTCCAGTCGTAGACGATCTCCTGCTCGCCGTTGCCGTTGCCCTCGGACGAGCGGGCCATGCCCCAGGTCGGTCCGTGGCCGCCACTCATGGCTAGAGGACCTCCAGGGCGATCGCCATGCCCTGGCCGCCGCCGATGCAGGCCGAGCCGATGCCGTACTTCAGGCCGCGGGCCTTCAGGGCGTAGATCAGGTGGGTGGTGATCCGGGTGCCGGAGGCGGCGAGGGGGTGGCCCAGCGCGATGGCGCCGCCATCGACGTTGGTCTTGTCGCGGGTGAGCCCCAGCTCCTTCTCGACCGCCAGGTACTGCGGCGCGAAGGCCTCGTTCACCTCGATGAGGTCCCAGCTGTCGAGGGTGGTCTTGGTCTTCTCCAGGATCTGGGTGATGGCCGGCGCGGGGCCGATGCCCATGATGCGCGGCTCGACGCCCGCCACGCCCCAGGCGAGGATCCGGGCCAGGGGCTTCTTGCCGTGCTTCGCGGCCCACTCGGCGTCGGCGACGACCATGGCGGCCCCGCCGTCACAGATCCCGCTGGCCGCGCCCGCGTGGATCACGCCGTCCTTCTTGAAGACCTTGGGCAGCTTCTGGAAGCCCTCGAGGGTGGTCTGGGGGCGCGGGTGCTCGTCGACCTCGAAGGAGACCACCTCCTTGCGCTTCTTGATCTCGACCGGCGTGATCTCGTCCTTGAAGTAGCCCTTCTCCTGCGCGGCGGCCCAGGCGGTCTGGGAGCGCAGGGAGTAGGTGTCGACCTCCTCCTGGGAGAGCTCGTACTCCTCGGCCAGGTTCTCGGCGGTGAGGGCCATCGGGGTGTTGCAGTAGGTGTCGTTCAGGGACTCCCAGAGCGAGTCCTCGAGCTTGCTCTGGCCCAGGGGGATGCCCCAGCGGGCGCCCCGCACCACGTGGGGCGCCTGGCTCATCGACTCGGTGCCGCCGGCGAGGACGACCTGGGCGTCGCCGGTGAGGATCTCCTTGGCGGCGCTGACCAGGGACTGGAAGCCGGAGCCGCAGAGGCGGTTCACGATGTAGGCGGGCACCTCGATGGGCAGGCCGACCTTCAGGCCGATGTGGCGGGCCAGGTAGATGGCGTCGGCGGAGGTCTGGACGACGTTGCCGAAGATGACGTGATCGACGTCGTCGGGGGAGACCTCGGCCTGCTCCAGGGCCGCCTTGGAGGCGATGACCCCGAGGTCGGTCGCCGAGTACTTCATCAGCGCCCCTCCGAAGGCACCGAAGGCGGTGCGCTTGCCCGAGAGGAAGACGATGTCACGAGGGAGGGTGGAGTCGATCATTGCGGTCTCCAAAGGAGAGGGGGTGCTGGGGCTGTCCGGGGCCTCGACGAGGCTCCCCGAGCCGCCGCGTCCACGCGCCGACGCGGCCGCTTCTTCGGCGGATGAGCCGAGGCAACATAGAAGCCGCCCGGGAAGGGTGTCAACGTGCCCCACCGACGATCGGAGCCGCGAAATCCGGGCCTCCAGCGTGGGTCGCCACCCCTCGCCAGGGGCGCTATTAGGGGCGGTGATGCCGACCAAGAAGTCAGCCCCGAGGGTCACCCCGCCTCCACCGCCGCCCGAGGCCCTCACCGCCTCGCCCAGCCGGGACCGCAAGGACGCTCACCTGGCGATCGCGGCCGGGGGCGAGGCCGCCTTCCAGCAGACGACCACCCTCCTCGAGGAGGTCGGGCTGGTCCACCAGGCCCTCCCCGAGCGGGCGCTGGACGAGATCTCCCTGCGCACCCCCCTCCTGGGCAAGACCCTCGAGGCGCCGCTGCTGATCGGCGCGATGACCGGCGGCACGCCCGAGGCCGGGGAGATCAACCGGGCGCTGGCCGAGGTGGCGGCCGAGACCGGCGTGGGCCTCTGCCTGGGCAGCCAGCGCCCGATGCTGGACGATCCCGCCCTGGCCTCGACCTACCAGGTGAGGGAGGTGGCGCCGGAGATCCTCCTGCTGGCGAACCTCGGCGCGATGCAGGCGGCCGAGCTCCCCCCCGAGCGGGTGGAGGAGCTGATCGCCGGGGTCGGCGCGGACGCCATCATGATCCACCTCAACCCGGCCCAGGAGCTGATGCAGCCCGAGGGGGACCGCGACTTCCGCGGGGCCCTCGCGGGCATCCAGCGCCTGGCCCACTCCCTCCCGGTGCCCGTGGTGGTCAAGGAGACCGGCTGCGGGCTCTCGGCCGAGACAGGCGAGGCCCTGCTGCGGGCCGGCGTGACGCTGGTCGAGGTCGCGGGCGCCGGCGGGACGAGCTGGCCCCGGGTCGAGGCCGCCCGGGCCCCCGGCCGCGCCGGTCTCCTCTCCAGCCTCGGCGAGTGGGGCATCCCCACGGCCGCCTCGCTCGTCCTGCAGCCCGAGGGGCTCGCCTGCATCGCCGGCGGCGGGCTGCGCGACGCCCTCGATCTCGCGCGGGCCCTGGCCCTCGGCGCGGTGGCCGGCAGCTTCGCCCAGCCCGCGCTGCGACACCTGCGCGAGGGCGGCCCGGCCGCCCTCTCCCGGTGGATCGCAGAGATGAAGGAGGCCCTCGCCGGCCTCTGCCTCCTCACCGGCTGCGGCCAGGTCCAGGATCTGGCCCGGGCTCCGCGGATCCTCGGACCCCGGCTCCATGCGTGGCAGCAGCTTCGCGCCCGGCCTCGATGAGCGGCGTCGGCCACGGCAAGGCGATCCTCCTGGGCGAGCACGCGGTGGTGGAGGGCGCCCCCGCCCTCGTCTCCGCCCTCCCCGAGGGTGTGATCGTCGAGGCCGGCCCCGGCGCCCCCCGACTGGAGATCGAGGTGCCCGGCTGGTCGATGCACGTCCGCAACGGAGATCCCGGCCTGCCCGGCGAGGCCCTCGCCGCCCTCTGCGCGGCCCTCGTCGAGGACGGGCTGCCCCCGGAGGCGCTGGAGGTGAAGCTCTCGGTCGAGGCCCGCATCCCCGATCGCGCCGGGGTCGGCTCCTCCGCGGCGCTCGCCGTGGGGCTGGCCCGGGCCCTGGCCGAGCGGGCCGAGTACGCCCCCCTCCTCGAGGAGGGAGCCGACGCGCGGCTGGAGGCGATCGTCGCGGCGAGCGAGGCCGTCTTCCACGGCCGAGCCTCGGGGGTGGACGCGGCGGTGGCCGTGCACGGCGGTGTCGGGCTCTTCCAGCCGGGGCGGGGCTTCTCGCCCCTCACCCCCGGCGTCCCGGCCTCCCTGGTCGTCGCCCACACCGGACCCAAGCCTCCCACGCGGGAGGCCGTCGAGCACGTGCGCCAGCGCTGCCGCGCGAGCGCCGAGGCGCGCCGGGCCCTGCAGCGGCTGGGCGACCTGGCCGAGGCCGGCGAGGAGCTGCTGCGCGCGGGCGACCTGCGAGCGCTGGGTGAGGCGATGGACGAGGCGCAGCACCACCTCGCCTTCTTCGATCTCTCCACCCCCGATCTCGACGCCGCCGTCGCCGCGGCCCGGGCGGCCGGCGCGCTGGGAGCCAAGCTCACCGGCGCCGGCGGGGGGGGATGCATCGTGGCGCTGTGCCCGGTAGGAGAGGAGCGCCCGGTGGCCGAGAGCCTGGAGCGGCGCTGCCCCTGGGTGGGTTCTTTCCCCTGTGAGGAGAAGAGATGAACGTTCGTGATGCGCAGCGACCGGCGGCCGTGACCGCGCGGGCCTGCTCCAACGTCGCGCTGGTGAAGTACTGGGGCAAGGTCGATCAGGCCCACCGCGTCCCCGCCACCGGCTCGCTCTCGGTCACCCTCGGCGGCCTCACCACCGAGACCACCGTCGCCTTCTCCCAGAAGAAGGGCGACGACCTGGTGGTGCTCGACGGCCGCAGCTCGGAGGGCCGGGAGGGCGCGCGGGTCGCCGCCTTCCTCGATCGGATCCGCAGCCTCGCCCTCGAGCAGGGCGTCGAGCTGGGCGCGGCCTCGGTGCGGACCGCGAACTTCTTCCCCACCGCCGCCGGCCTGGCCTCCTCGGCCTCGGGCTTCGCCGCCCTCGCCGGGGCGGCGCTGGAGGCGGCCGGCCTCGAGGCCTCCCACGAGGAGCTGGCCAACCTCGCGCGCCTCGGCTCGGCCAGCGCGGCCCGGAGCATCCACGGCGGCTTCGTCGAGCTGGTGCCCTTCGAGGGGGGAGGCGGCGCCTGGGACGCCCGGGTGGCGCAGGTCGCCGGGCCCAAGCACTGGGATCTGCGGGTGCTGGTGACGGTGGTGGACGCCGGCTACAAGCCCCTGGGCTCGACCCCCGCGATGGCCCGCACCGAGGCGACCTCTCCCTACTACGACGGGTGGCTCGCCACCTGGGGCGCCGACCTCAAGGAGTGCCGGCAGGCCATCGAGTCCCGGGACCTCGAGCGCCTCGCCTCGGTCTGCGAGCACTCCGCCCTCAAGCTGCACGCCCTCACCATGACCTCTCGCCCGCCGGTGCTCTTCCTGCGCGGCCCCTCCCTCGAGCTGATGCACGAGGTCTGGGCGCTGCGGCACAGCGGGACCCTCTGCGCCTTCACCGCCGACGCCGGACCCAACGTGAAGGTGATCTGCGAGCCCGACGACGAGGCGACGGTGCAGGCCGCCCTGCTCTCGGTGCGCGGCGTGCAGTCGGTCCGCTCCTCGCCGGTGGGGGGCCCCATCGAGATCGTCCACCACGAGGTCGACCCCTCCGCGGTGTGGGAGCGGCCCGAGGGATGAGCACGCCCGCGTGGCCGCCGGTGCGCGCCCCGGGCAAGGTCTTCCTGGCCGGGGAATACGGCGTGCTCGTCGGCGGTCCTGCTCTCGTGATGGCCGTGCGCCGCTTCGCCCGGCTGGCGGGCACCCACGACCGGCCGGCGACGCCCTTCGAGCGCGAGGGGCTCGCGCGGCTCGAAGCCGCGGGGGTGACCCTGCCCGGGGGTCTGCCGACGGTGGAGGCCGCCGAGCTGCGCGACGCGGGCGGGGTCAAGCTGGGCCTGGGCAGCAGCGCCGCCTGGAGCGCCGCGGTCACCCTCTCGGCCCTCCTCGCCGGCCGGAGGCCGGAGGCCGCCTCGCCCGAGGCGTGCTGGCCGCTGGCCCACGCCGTCCACGGCGGAGGCTCGGGCGCCGACGTGGCCTCCTGCCTGGCGGGGGGGGTGATCCGCTTCGAGCGCCGCCCCGGCGAGGCGCACGCCACGATCGAGCGGCGCGACCTCCCCGGGGCCAGCCTCCCGCTGGTGATCCACGGGGGCCGGGCGGTCTCCACCGCGCGCACCCTCTCCGCCCTCCGTGGGGAGGAGCACCAGCGCCTGCTCGAGGAGGCCGCCCGGGTGGGCGCCGCCCTCTGCGAGGCGCTCCTGGCCGGTGATCCCGCCGGGATCCGGGAGGGCGTGAGGGAGAGCGCGGCGCGCATCGAGGCCCTCGGCGGGGCCGCCGGGCTGGGCGAGGACACCGGCAGCGAGGTGGTGGCCGCCGTGGACCGGGCCCTCCGGCCCTTCGGCGGGGCCGCCAAGCCCTCGGGGGCGAGCGGCGCGGAGCTGGTCCTGGCTTATGTTCCTGGGGTAGAAAGCGACGACCGTGACGCAGTGAGCCGAAGACTCTCCGAACAGGGCCTGCAGGTGTTGGACCTGCCGGTCGCCCCGGACGGCGCCGCACCTCTCGAACCAACGACGATCACCGACCCGTGAAGACGAAGCGCACCGCCCGCCTCCCTGGCTTCTATCGGCTCTCGCTCGACGAGCGCCTCTCGCGCCTGGTCGAGACCGGCTGGCTGACCGAGGAGGAGGCGCTGGCCGTCGGAGGCCCGGGCGCCGCGGGGGGCTTCGATCGGCAGATCGCCGACGGGATGAGCGAGAACGTCATCGGCGTGCACGGCCTCCCCCTGGGGATCTGCCTGAACCTGCGCATCGATGGCGTCGACCGCGTCGCGCCGATGGCGGTCGAGGAGCCCTCGGTGGTGGCGGCCGCCTCCAACGCGGCCCGGCTGGTCCGGGAGGGCGGCGGCTTCGAGGTGGAGACCACCGAGGCCGTGATGGCGGCCCAGGTCCAGATCATCCACGTCCGGGAGCCCACGGCGGCGACCCACCGCATCGCCGCCGAGGCGCCGGCCCTCCTCGAGGCCGCCAACGCGCTGATGCCGCGCATGGTCGCCCGGGGCGGAGGGGCCCGCGGCCTGGAGACCCGGATCCTCCAGGGACCCGAGGGCCGCCCCTCGGACACGGTCTGCGTCCACCTCCTGGTGGACTGCCTGGACGCCATGGGCGCCAACCTCCTCAACACGGTCGCCGAGGGGCTGGCCCCGCGCCTCGCCGCGCTCGCCGGGGGCGAGCCGGGCCTGCGCATCCTCTCGAACTACGCCGACCGCCGCCTGGTGCGGGTCAGCTGCCGGATCCCTCCCGAGGCCCTCCGGAGCGAGGCGTGGCCCGACGGCGGCCTGGTCCGCGACCGGATCGTGAGCGCCTCCCGCTTCGCCGAGATGGACCCCTACCGGGCGGTCACCCACAACAAGGGTCTGATGAACGGCATCGACGCCGTGCTCCTGGCCACCGGTCAGGACTGGCGGCAGGCCGAGGCCGCGGCCCACGCCTACGCCGCCCGTCAGGGCAGCTACGGCCCCCTCGCCGTGTGGCGCGCGGGCCGGGACGGCTTCCTCGAGGGCCTGGCCGAGCTCCCCCTGGCGGTCGGCACCGTCGGCGGCGCGCTGCGCGCCCACCCCGGCGTCCGGCTGGGGCACCGCCTCGCCCGGGTGAGCGACGCCCGCGACCTGGCCGGGCTCGCCGCCAGCGTCGGCCTCGCCAGCAACCTGGCGGCCCTCAAGGCCCTCGCCACCGAGGGCATCCAGCGCGGCCACATGGGCCTGCACGCCCGCACCGTGGCGATCGAGGTCGGCGCGACCGGCGACGAGATCCTCCAGGTCGCCGCGCGGCTGCAGGACGAGATGTGCTTCGAGCTCGAGCGCGCCCGGGCGATCCTCGCCGAGGTGCGCGGCGAGTAGGGGCGCCCCCCGGGCCTACTCGGCCCCCGCCTCTTCTTCGGCCTTCTTCGCGCCCCGGCCCAGGAACCAGGCCAGCACGATCCCCACCTCGTAGAAGACGTACATGGGGATCGCCATCAGGGCGAGGTTGAAGGGATCGCCGGTGGGGGTGATCACGGCGGCCAGGAAGCAGACCGCCACCGCCGCGTGGCGCCGGTAGCGGGAGAGCATCGCGGCGTCGACCAGCCCGATCATCGCCAGGAAGGCGATGATGAGGGGGATCTCGAAGACCACCCCGAAGGCGAGCTCCAGCATCAGCACCAGCGAGAGCTGCTCCTTCAGGGAGAGCATCGGCCGGGTCCAGTCCGCGGCGCCGCCGAAGTTGATGAGGAAGTCGAGGGCGTTGGGCAGCACGATCAGGTAGCAGAAGACCGCGCCCGCCAGGAACATGAGCGTGCCGAAGACCACGAAGGGCCAGACCAGGCGCCGCTCGTTCTTGTAGAGGCCGGGCGCGATGAAGCGCCAGAGCTGGAAGAGGAAGTTGGGCGCGCCGAGGAAGAGCCCGGCGTAGACCGCCACCCTCAGGTAGACGAAGAACTTCTCGAGGGCCGAGGTGTAGATGAGCTCCTGCTGCCCCTCGGGCAGGGCCTCGAGGACCGGCACCATCAGCAGGTGGAAGAGCTCCTCGGCGAAGCCGAAGGCCAGGGCCGTCCCGACGACCAGCCCGAGGATGGTGAAGATCAGCCGCCGCCGCAGCTCCTCGAGGTGCTCGGTGAAGGTCAGGCCCTCCTGGGCCTCCTCCTCCGCCGGGGCCGAGGGGGGGCTCACGCCTCCTCCTCCGCCTTCTTCTCCTCACCGCCGGCCTCGTCCGGGGCCTCGTCGGCCCCCGTGGCTCCGGCGTCCGCTGCCTTCTCGCCCTTCTCGCTCTTCTCGCTCTTCTCGCTCTCGCCCCAGGCGGCGTCGACCAGGGCGCCGGGATCGCGCAGGTTCTTCAGCGCGCGCAGCTCCGGACCGGCCGTCTGCTCCACCTCGGCCTCCCAGGTCTCGCGCAGATCCTGACCCGCGCGGCGCACCTCCTTGAGCCCGCGGCCCACCGACCTCGCGATCTGGGGCAGCTGCTTGGGTCCCAGGAGGATCAGGGCCACGATCAGGACGATCACGATCTCGGAGAACTGCAGGCCGAACACGACCTCTACTTACTCCCCCGGCCCCGCCCGCGCCATACTTGACCCCCGCCTTCCCGACGAGGGCCACCCTCCCCCATGCCCGTCTTCCGCCTGCCCCCCGAGCCCGTCTTCCCCCCGGCCGACCTGGCCGATCCCTCGGGCCTCCTCGCCGTGGGGGGCGACCTCTCCCTCGAGCGGCTGGTGGCGGCCTACGCGGCCGGCATCTTCCCCTGGTACTCGGAGGGAGAGCCGATCCTCTGGCACAGCCCCGATCCTCGCTTCGTGCTGGAGCTGGACGACCTGCGAGTCAGCCGCAGCCTGCGAAAGTCCCGCCGCCGCCACGAGGTCACCTTCGACACGGCCTTCCGCCAGGTGATCGACGCCTGCGCCTCGGTGCCGCGGCCCGGGCAGGGCGGGACCTGGATCACCCGCGAGATGAGGGAGGCCTACATCGGCCTACACGATCACGGGCTGGCCCACTCGGTGGAGGCCTGGCGCGAGGGCGAGCTGGTCGGGGGGATCTATGGTGTCTCCCTCGGGGCCGCCTTCTTCGGCGAGTCGATGTTCCACCGGCGGCGCGACGCCTCGAAGGTCGCGCTCTGGGCGCTGGTCGAGCGCCTGCGCGAGTGGTCCTTCGAGCTGCTGGATTGTCAGGTCTACACCCCCCATCTGGCCTCCCTCGGGGCCTGCGAGTGGCCGCGGGCCCGCTTCCTCGAGGTGCTCGAGGGGGCGCTCTCGCGACCCACGCGCGGGGGCCGCTGGTCGGGTTGAAAAGGCGTCCCCGGACCGAAACGGCCATTTACTTTGGACACCCGATCCGTCACAATTCTAGTCCGTGAACCTCTGGGCGTAGTGCTCGTGGACTTCGGCAAAAACGGGGCCGAGGCGAGCCGATTCAGGGGGCGCTCTCCACAGCAGTAGACAAAACAGGGAGGTCCATTGTGATGTGTCGCCACTCTACTCAGGCACTCGTGCGCCGTTGCCTCGGGATCCTGGCCTTTGGGCTCTGCCTCACGGCAAGCCCGATCTTCGCCCAGACCATCTCCGGTAGCGTCCAGGACGAGACCGGGACCGGTCTCACGGGCATCGAGATCAACCTCTGGCAGACCAACGCCAAGGGGGCCTGGATCGACGTCGGCACCGTGACCTCTGGCGCCGCCGGCGCCTACACCTTCAACGGCCTCTCCAACGGCGTCTACAAGGTGTCCGCCCGGGTGCCCAGCACCATCGGTGACACCGACACCCGCGCCCGGCGGATGGACAAGTGGTACGACGTGGCCGCGCCGACCAACAACGGCTTCACGCTGTCGACGGCGGACGAGATCACCCTCACGCCGGCCTCTCCGAGCCGCTCCAGCGTCGTCATCCCGATGGCCAAGGGCTGGGGCTTCGAGAGCGACATCGCCTTCGGCACCACCACCCTGGCCAACAAGTGGCTGCGGGCGGAGCTGCGCGGCGACTTCGAGCAGCACAACGAGACGGTCTCGCGGAACAACGTGGGGGCGTTCGACACCGGCTGGCGCGGTGACTTCCACTTCCGCGGCCTCCAGCCGACCACGGCGAGCTTCGCCGCCGAGCACCGGGTCATCACCTACGATCCGGCAGGCATCTACGAGCCGACCCTGGTCGTGACCCCGACCCTCGGCGGCTCCGCGAACTCCATCCTCGCCATCCCCCAGGTGTCGGTGGCGCAGTTCTCCGCCGTCCCCGACCCGAACGAGCCCAACCAGGACCTCACCCTCGGCCAGTACACCGCGGTGAACGAGGCGACCATCCGGGCCGGCAACGCCTGGACCAGCACCGGCGCCCTGATCATCCCGGGCGACGTCGACTGGTACTGCTGGTCGGCCCTGCCGGGCGAGCGCTACGTGATCACGACCTCGACGGCGCAGTGGCTCGACCCGACCTCCGGCGCGTGCTGCACCGATCAGCTGGATGGCGAGCTGCGCTACAGCCCCTGGCTCGACCCGATGATCCGGCTCTTCCGCAACGGCACCACGGTCGTGACCGAGGACGACGACTCCGCGGCGGCCGGCCCCCTCGACGCCATGATCGATACCGGTGAGATCGGCAGCAGCGCCGACTACTGCATCATCGTCTCCACCTACGGCGACAGCACCTTCTCGGGCACGGGCCAGGGCACCTACGGGCGCTACGAGCTCGAGGTCGTGATGGGCAACCGCCGCCCCACGAGCAGCATCACCGACTCGATCGGCAACACCGTGAACGACGGCGACGGCCGCGCGGTCAACGAGGGTGGCACCTTCACCCTCAACATCCAGACCACCGATCCCGACGGTGACACCCCGACCGTCGACGTGACCATCGTCGATGGCTCCGGCACCGACATGGGTGGCAGCTACAACCCCGCCAACGGCGCCTGGGTCTGGGTCGCCGGCCAGGGCGACGCCGGCTCCTACACGATCACCATCTCGGTGTGTGACGCCGAGGTCTGCACGACCACCGTCGTGAACCTCACCGTCAACGCGGTGAACATCATCCCCAGCACCCCGGTGCAGGTCGATCCGGCCGACGGCGCGATGGTCGCCACCGCGACCCCGACCCTGACCGTGGACAACGCGATCGATCCCGACCCGGACACGATCACCTACGACTTCCAGCTCTACTACTACACCAATCCGGGCCCGACCCCGACGGTGACCCCCGATCAGGAGATCTCCGGCGTCACCGAGGGCGGCGGCGGGCAGACCAGCTGGGTCCCCGCGGGCATCCCCGAGAACACCCTCGTCTTCTGGCGGGTCCGGGCCTGGGACGGCTACGACGCCAACAGCTACTCGCCCTGGTCGGGCTACTTCGACTTCTTCGTGAACGTCGTCAACGACCCGCCGGTCGCGCCGGTGCTCACCAAGCCCGCCGAGGGCGAGATCGTCGTCACCCGGTCCCCGACCATCGAGGTGAACAACACCACCGATCCCGAGGGTGATGCCATCGACATCTACTTCGAGGTCGCCACCGACGACACCTTCGCGACCATCGTCCAGACCTCGCCGGCCGTGGCCCAGTCCGCCGTGGGCACCTTCACCGCCTGGGTGGACCCGGCCGTGCTCCTCGACTGGGGCACCTCCTACGCCGCGCGGGCCTACGCGATGGACTCCAACGGTGCCCAGAGCGCCTACAGCAACACCAACCACTTCCGGTTGACCGACAACCAGCCTCCCTCGGCCGTCAGCCTCGAGTCGCCCTTCTCGGCGGCCGCCTGCGCCGACCTGGTGGTCGCGGTGACCCCGACCAGCATCACGGTGAGCAACTCGGTCGATCCCGAGGCCGAGGCCGTCACCCTCGATCTCGAGATCTACGACTTCGCCGCCACCCCGGGCGTCGATACCCCCGTGATCTCCGTGGTCGACTACCCGCAGGACGCCGCGGGCTCCGGCACGGTCATCCCGATCGACAGCACCCAGCTCGCCGAGGACTCCCACTATCGCGTCCGGGCGCGGGCCTCCGACGGCCTCGCGGACACCGCCTGGGCCGAGTGCGACATGTGGATCAACACCTCGAACAGCGCGCCGAGCGCCATCTCGATCCTGAGCCCGAGCTCCGGGACCTCCTTCCCGAGCGACACCCAGTCGGTCACCGTCACCGTGCAGAACGCCAGCGACGCCGAGGGCGGGATGCCGGGCAGCAGCCTCTCCATCGTGCTCTGCGCCAGCGCCGACTCCGCCTTCGGTGACTGCGACAACTCCCCGACGAACTGGCAGGCCGAGCCCTCGATCGCCGATCCGGCCCAGACCACCGACATCTTGGTGACCCAGCTGGCCGACGGCACCCTCCTCGGTCCGGACATGACCGTCTACGTCCAGGCCTGCGCCCTCGACGATCAGGACGAGTGCGGCCCCACCGACTCGACCGACTTCATCATCGAGGCGGGCATCGTCGACCTCTGCGCCAACGTGCAGTGCACCGCGCCGCAGACCTGTGACCCGGCGACCGGCAACTGCGTCAGCGGCGGCACCGACGGCGGCACCACCGACGGCGGCGGCACCGCCGACGGCGGCGGCACCGCCGACGGCGGCGGCGGCGGCGGTGAGGGCACCGGCTGCTGCGGTGGCGACACCGCTCACGGCGGCCGCTCCGGCCTCGCCCTGGCGGCCATCTTCGGCCTGCTGGCCCTCTGGACCACGCGGCGCCGTAGCTAGTCGCTAGCTTCGAATAGCGCATCGAGCGCCGTGCTCACCGCGAGGTGGGCACGGCGTTCGTGTTTTTGGGGGAAAAAAAGCGCCGGAGGGCCTATAGATCACCGGGTGTCCCGGGCGCTCATCAAGGTCGGCTACGGCTGCAACGACCACTGCACCTTCTGCCACAGCCTCGAGGATCGCGGCCGGAACGACGACGGACGGCGGGTCGCAGCGAAGATCGACCGGGCCGCGGACCTGGGCCACTCCATGGCGGTCCTCTCCGGGGGTGAGCCCACCATCCGCCCGGAGCTGATGGCCTGGGCCCGCCACACCCGGAGGCGCGGCCTGGGCTTCGGGCTGGTCACCAACGGCCGGATGCTCGCCTACGGCGAGAAGGTCGAGGCCCTCCTGGCCGAGGGCCTGGGCTACGTCTACCTCTCCCTCCACGGGGGGAGCGCCGCGATCCACGACGCCTGCGTCCGGGCCGAGGCCTTCGAGCAGAGCTACGGGGCCGCCCGGAACCTCGCCGGCCGGGGCCTGGACTTCACCGTCAACTGCGTCGTCTGCAAGACCAACCTCGAGCACCTCGACGCCCTGGTCGACCTGCTCGCCCCCCTCGAGGGCGTCCGCCTCACCTTCTCCATGACCGAGGCCAAGGGCGGCGCCGATCAGCTCTTCGACTCGGTGGTCCCCCGGGTGAGCGAGGTGGCCGCTGCGGTGGCCGCGGTCATCGCCAGGGGCCGGCAGGTCGCGCCAGGCCTGCCCCTCCTCCACGGGGGGATCCCCTTCTGTCTCCTCCCGGGGCTCGAGGATCGGCACAGCGACCTGCGCAGCCACGGCTTCGCCTCGATGTCCGAGGTCTGGGAGGACGACTTCTTCCCGGTGGACAACCGCAACACCGTCCAGCCGGCGCCCTGCCAGGGCTGCCGGCACCGGGGCGCCTGCCCGGGCCTCTACACCGCCTACCACCAGCGCCACGGAGACGGGGAGCTGCGGCCCGAGGAGGGGCCTCGCTCCAACGCCTTCCACTACGTGCCCCAGCGCGCCCTCGCCTGGCCTGAGGGGGCCCCCTGCCCGGTGCTGGAGGACGGCCCCTCCCCCTACGACCGGGGCCGGCACCTCCTGCTGCTGCGGGGGGAGTCGCTCATCGCCCACCACACCCGCACCCGGGACTTCGCGGACCTCGAGCTCGAGGCGATCAAGGACGCCCTGGGGCAGGTCTACCTCGATCGCTCGACGAAGGACGCCCCCGACGACTTCGCGGCGGACCTCCAGGCCCTGGAGGAGCTGCCCGTCTGCGCCACCTGCCCGGTCACCGCGCGCTGCACCCACGCCTTCCGCGCCATCGACGAGCCGGTCTTCGAGCGGGACGACGCGCGCCTGCGGGAGCGCCTGGGGTCACTGGAGGGCGAGATCCTCGACATCGGCTGCGGCGACGCCCGCTACGGCGAGGTCTTCGCGAGCGGGGCCGCGGCCGGGCGCCTGCGCTACTGGGGGATCGATCCGGACGCCGCCCGGCTGGAGGAGCTCGCCCGCCGCTGGCCCTGGGCCACCCTCGAGGCGACCTCGGCCGAGGCCCTGGAGCTCGCCGAGGCCTCCCTCGATCACGTCCTGGTCCTGCGCGCCTTCAACCACCTGCGGGAACCCCGGGAGGTGCTCGCCCGCGCCGCCCGGGCCCTCAAGCCCGAGGGCTCCCTGCTGCTGGTCGACAACGTCGCCTTCGGGTTGGTACGCACCCACGAGCAGGCCGAGCGCGGCGAGCGCGGCGAGGCCGTCTTCGAGCACTATCGCAACGCGGACGATCGAGAGGCCCTCGCCCTCGCCGAGGGGCTCCCCCTCCAGCTCGTCCACCAGGAGTCCATCTCGCCCGGAACCAGCAACCAGTGGGTGCTGCACTTCCGGCGCACCTGAGAGGCGCCGGAGCGCGAGACGAGGAGAGGAAGAGGGACACGATGCAGGAAAGTGACGCCATCCTCCCGGGAGGGGGGAGCGAGGCCGACAAGATCGCCGAGAAGGAGTCCGCCGCCCACGAGAAGCGCCAGTGGGTCCGGCTGACCAGCTACTGCAACAACCGCTGCACCTTCTGCCTCGACTCGGCTGCGCACAACGGGACCTTCGTCTCCCGCCGGGAGGTGAGAAGGCAGATCATGGACGGCCGCTCTCAGGGGGCCACCCGCCTGATCCTCTCCGGCGGCGAGCCGACCATCCACCCGAACTTCGTCGAGTTCGTGAAGCTCGGGCGGCAGCTCGGCTACACCAAGGTCCAGACCGTCACCAACGGGCGGCTCTTCTCCTATCCCAAGTTCCTCGCGGCCTGCCTGGACGCCGGCCTCTCCGAGATCACCTTCTCGGTCCACGGGCACACCGCCAAGGTCCACGACGCCCTCGTCGGGGTGCAGGGCGCCTACGAGGAGGAGCTCGAGGGTCTGGTGGCCGCCCTATCCGACGGCCGCCCGATCGTGAACGTGGACGTCTGCCTCAACCGGGGCAACATCAAGGGGCTCCCCACCCTCCTCGACGAGATGATGGAGAAGGGCGTGCGGGAGTTCGACCTCCTGCACATCATCCCCTTCGGCCGGGCCTTCGATGAGGGCAAGACCGGCCTCTTCTACGACATCGACGAGGCCATGCCCTCCATCCAGTACGCCCTGGAGCTCTCCAAGCGCCCGGACGTCCACATCTGGTTCAACCGCTTCCCGCCGCCCTATCTCGAGGGCCACGAGGAGCTGATCCAGGATCCCTACAAGCTCGGCGACGAGGTGCGGGGTCGCCGGGAGGAGTACGACCGCTGGATCGACCAGGGTATCCCGATCTCCTGCCGGGCGCCGGAGCGCTGCTCCCGCTGCTACCTCGTGCAGCTCTGCGGCAGCCTGGAGGCCCACCTCGCCTCGCGGCAGGCCGACGACTTCGAGGTGCTGCAGGTGCAGGTGGCCGCCGACGGCGCCTTCTCTCCCCCGGGGGAGAGTAAGGCCGCCGAGCTCTGGATCCGCGCCGCGGATCTCGGCAGCGCCCGGAAGGCCGCCCGGGGCCTGCCGGGGGAGCGCCTGACCCTGGAGCTCGAGAGCTTCGCGGGACTGGCCGAGGCCCTGGCACCCGACGGAACGCTGGATGGGAGGCCCCTGCGGGCGGCCTACGTGGCCTCCGCCGGGGAGCTGGACGCGCTCCTGGCCCTGCCGGGCGAGTTCGAGGTGGGCGCGATCCTGGGCGCCGAGCTGGCTGCCCACCTGATGGAGCGCTGGCCGGAGCCCCCCGCCCGCCTGGTGCTGGCCGCCCGGGGCCGGGAGCGCCTGACGACCGAGAAGGAGCAGGGCGCCGACCTGAAGGCCTTCTTCGAGGCCTACGCGCCCGACACGAAGGTGCCGGTTGAGGGGGTGCCCGCCTGCCTGGTCGGCGACCCCGAGCGGATCCGGCCCCGGCGCCGGACCCTGACCACCGCCAGCCTCGACGGCGCGGGCCGGACCGACATCTTCGCCTTCACCGGCCAGTACATCCTCGACGACTACCTCACCAAGAGCCACCGCTGCTCGGAGTGTCGTCTGAACGACGAATGCCCCGGTGCGCACATCAACTACGTGCGCGCCCGGGGCTATTCGCAGCTACAGCCCTTGAAGTGAGGCGCGAGGGGGCACCCGCGAGGGCCCCCCTCGGCAACAGGCCTCAATCCACGCGGATGTAGTAGTTGACGACGACCGTCTTCGGCCGGGTCTCCGCCTGACCGAAGTCGCCGGTGGCGGCGTTCTGCACCTTCTGCGGCGAGGAGGTGTTCTGCACGGCCGGATCGACCGTGCCACCCACCGGGCCGGCGTAGGACGCGACCGAGTGCGAGTGGGTGCGGAGCTGATCCGACTGGTAGCCGCCGAGCGCGGTGTTCTCCTGGTAGATGTCCACGGCCGAGTTGATCACGTCGGGCCGCGCCGGCGCGCCCTTGTGACCCCGGAGGAAGACACCCCGGAGGTCCGGGACGTTGGTGCTGCCGGTGAGGGCCGCGTAGCGGGTGCCCGCCGCGCTCTGGCCGTCGGCCAGCATCCAGCCGCCGCCGTGGACCGTGTTGAAGTCGGTCTCGTCCAGCACGCTGGCCACGATGTCGCCGATGCCGAGGCCGCCGCTGTTGGTCCGC
The DNA here is from genome assembly GCA_029210625.1 of Deltaproteobacteria bacterium. NCBI lineage: Bacteria > Pseudomonadati > Myxococcota > Myxococcia > Deltaproteobacteria bacterium. Next base: position 58,127 of record JARGFU010000014.1, read on the forward strand.
AGGGAGTAGACGCCCGCGGAGACCTTCTGGAAGCCCAGGTCCGAGATCGACGTGCCGAGGTCGCCGCCGCGGCCGGCCACCCGGATCCACACCGGCTGAACGGCCGTCGCCAGGCGGGTACGGCAGGTCGGATCCGTCACCTCGAAGGTGAACTTGCCGGCCACCACGTCCACCGACTGCGAGGTGTTCGACCCGCAGATGTTGGAGGGGTTGGTGTCGGAGGTGACGAACTCGACCACGAGGTCGTAGGTGCCGTCGTCGAGCGGAGCTCCGTTGACCCAGATCTCACCCTGGTAGATCAGGGGGATACCGTCGGGCATCTGGGCGGAGACGGGGCCGGCGGTCAGCGCCGCCAGCAGGGTGGCCGTGAGAAGAAGGCCATGGCGCATGTCGAACTTCATTGGGTGATCCCTCCACAAACCTGAATTCCACTGCCGGCCACGGGAGCGCAGCCCGCTCCGATCCGGCTTTCCATGATTCGCTTTTCCCTGATGCCCAGGGGCGCAGTCCGCTTCATGCCACCGAGGTGGCCCATGAGGCGGATGCAGAGACACTCGCCGCCCAGGGGATCGTCACCCCCCGCACGGCAGCGCACCGACTCCGAGTCCGCACAGCCGCAGGTGCCGTGCAGGGCGGTCATGTCGGTCTGGCCCGGGTCACAGGGAGTCAAGGTCACGCCGCCGTCGGTGCCGTCGGGCACGCAGTTCCCCGTGGCGGGCTCGCATGTCTCGCCCGGGTTGCAGGTGACGTTCTCGCAGGGGTCGGTGCCGCCGTCGATCACCCCCGCGACGCAGATCCCGGCCTCACAGTGCTGATCGGCCGGGCAGGCGTCGTTGGCCCCGCAGGGGCGGCCGGAGGGCTTCTCCGAGATCATCAGAGAGCACGCTCCGAGGAAGAGCGGAAGCAAGAGCAGACTCGCACGGCGCATCAGAAGGTCCCTCGCAAGACGACCACGCCCCCGCCCGGGATCGGCGCGGCGGACATGGAGAAGGCGTCTCTCTCGGCTGGCTCGCCCCCTCCCGAGGAGCCGCCACCCATGTCTCTAAGGAAGAGCCAGGTCGCGACCCCGACCCCCGCGGCGCCAACCACGTAGAAGATGTCGGCGGCCAGGGCCTGGCTCCGGGCCTGCTTCATGGCAGCCTCGTAGCCCGCGGTGTCGATCTGGGGGGTGTCGTGGGCCAGCTTCTCCTTGGACTTGGCCGAGAGCCCGAAGGCGATCCCGCCGACGATGCCGGCGGCGCCCGCCACGCCCGGATAGACCCCGACCGGGATCTTGGAGATGAAGCCCTTGTCGTCCTTCATCGTCTTGATCGGCTCACCCTTCGGCCCGCGCGGCCGGTTGGTGGCGTGCAGCTTGTCGAGGAGGGCCTCGATGCTGCGCCCGGCGCCCGGGGCGGTCGGCTTGAGGGCCGAGTCCTCGTGGGCGAAGTAGTGGCCGTCGGCGCCGAAGCGCGCGAGGGAGACCTTGGGCGGACCGGAGTCGGAGGGCTGCAGCACGATGATGGTCGCCTGCTCGGCGCCCGCCCACTGGGCCAGGGCCCCACCGGCGTCGGGGAACCCGCCGGCCCGGAAGGCGCCCCGGATGCGCTCGAGCTTACCGAGGAGCTCCTTGCCCTTCGGGGCCTCCTTGAGCTTGTAGCGGGCGATCTGCCCCGCCGCCGCCAGCTGCTTCTCCTGGGCGAAGGCGTAGCCGGTGGCGAACACCGAGACGATGTGGTTGCCCGGAGAGAGCTTCGGCACCTCGAGGGGCGTGACGCCCGCGTAGCGGCCATCGACGAAGACCCGCGCCGGCACCGGCGCCACCTGGACCTCGAGGGCCGTGGGCGGGGCCATCTCGGCGCTGCGGCGGGCGTCCTCGACGTGGCTCTCGATGTCCGGGGTCAGGCGGCTGGAGTCGAAGGCGTAGTCCGGCCGGAGCGTGTGCAGATCGATCAGCTGGTTGCGCGCCTCCGGCACCCTCCCCGCGTAGAAGAGCGCGAGCGCCCGCGCGGCGTAGGCGTCGAGGAGACCGTCGAGGTAGACGGTCAGATCCGCCTGCTCGAAGAGCTCGATCGCGGCTGCGAGGCGTCCGAGGGAGGCCTCGTAGTCCATCGCATCGTAGGCGTCGAGGCCGGCCTTGTACTCGGCCAGGGCCTTCTCGCCCTTCTCCTTCCGCAGGGCCACCTGATCACCGCGGGCGAACGCAGCGGCGTCGATGTAGACCAGGCGCTGGCTCCCCTCGGCCCAGGCGGCCACGTAGGCCTCGAGTGCGGCGGCTTCCCCTTGCAGGGAGCGATCGAGCGCAACGATGCCGAAGGTCTCTTTCGGCTGAGCCTCCGCTCTCGCCGACAGTCCAACCACCCCCAGCACCAAGATCGTCGTAAGTGCCCTCATGACCGGGCCACAATAGCAGAAAGCCGGGCGGCGCAAACCTTCGAACTCCGGGCGCTTTCACGCGCCGGGTGGATACCGGCCGCCCTGACCCCCCGAGATCAGAACTTGATGATCTTCGGAGGGTTGGCGCCCTCCTTGATCGTCACCGCCTCGAAGCGCTCCAGCCCGCTCGGGGGGTTCACGACCTTGATGTTGTGCTTTCCGACCGAGAGCTCGATGTTGCGGGCGGGGCTGCGGCCATGGTCCGTGCCGTCCACGTAGACCCGGCACCAGGGGATGCAGTTCACGCTGAGCAGGCCGGTGGCGCCGGAGGCGGCTGGCTTGGTGACGGTCTCCTTGGGCGGCCTCGGCCGCTTGGGGCGCTTCGGCCGCTTCGGGGGATCGTTCTCGGCCACCACCACCGGATCGGGCTCGGGCGGCGGCGGGGGGTCCTCGACCACCGGATCGGGCTCGGGGGGCGGCGGCGGGGGATCCTCGACCACCGGATCGGGCTCGGGCGGCGGGGGCGGCGGCTCGGCGACCACCGGATCGGGGTCGGGGGTGGGATCGGGGGCCGCGATCGGATCGGTGGGGGTGGGATCCGGTGCCTTCACGGGCTCGGGATCGGCCGGCTTCACCGGGTCCGAGGGTCGCACCAGGGGCTGGGGATCACGGGAATCGTCCGGCGTCGGGTCCCCGGAGAGCGCGAAGTAGCCGCCGACCCCGGCGAGGATCGCCACCGCTGCCCCGATGCCGATGATCTTCCCCATGGGGGAGGAGCTCGCCACCGGCTCGTCGTCGTCGTCGCCGAAGAACGCATCCTCGACGATCGGCTCCACGTCCTCGTCGAGGGCCGAGGGACGGATCTCGGAGATGTCCTTGATCCGGGTCGCCCCCTCGTCGGCGACCGGCGCCGGAGGGACGATCTCCGAGATGTCCTTGATGCGGGTCGCCCCCTCGTCGGCGGCCGCGGGCACCGCGGGGATCTCGGAGACCGAGGAGGGCGCGATCCGGGTGGACATGTCCTCCATCCCGGGATCGGCCGCGGGCGGAGGCGCCGCCTGCGGGGCGGGCGGCGGCGGGGCGGGCGCGGGGACCTCGGCCGCCGGGCCGGCCGCGGCGACCGCCGCAGGGGCGGGCGCGGGCGCGGGCGCAGGCGCCGAGGGCACGGGCGCCCCGGGGTTGCTGGCGAACTCGGCGGCCGCCTTCTTCGGGAAGGCGAGCTTCTCCTTGATGTGTTCCTCACCGAAGAGGTGGTTGAGGAACTGCTTGAGCTGGACGTGCGAGGGCGCGTAGGTCCGCTGCGCCAGGAAGTCGTCGATCGCCTCCCGCATCGCCTGGGCCGAGGGGAAGCGGGCGTCGACGTCGCGCTCGAGCGCGCGCAGGATGATCGCCTCGAGCTCCTCGGGGAGGCTCGGCTGCAGCTGCCGCGGAGGCTTGATCTCCTCCTCGGTGACGGCGAGGAGCATCGCGAGCTGGTTGTCGCGCTGGAAGACCCGCACGCCGGTGACCATCTCGTAGAGCAGCGCCCCGAGGGCGAAGACGTCGGAGCGGGCGTCCACCAGCTTTCCCCGGGCCTGCTCCGGGGACATGTACATGAACTTGCCCTTCACCATGCCCGCCTCGGTCTTCACGATCTTGCCGGCGGCCTTGGCGATGCCGAAATCGAGCACCTTCACCGAGCCCTGGTAGGTGACCAGGATGTTCGAGGGAGAGATGTCCCGGTGGACGATCCCCAGGGGCTCTCCGGTCTCACCGGTGAGGGTGTGGGCGTAGTGCAGGCCCTCGCAGGAGAGCGACGCGATCACCGCAGCGATCTGGGGCGGCATGACGCGGCGCTTCTTCCGCAGCAGGCGGAGGATGGAGGAGAGGTCCTCTCCCCCCAGGTACTCCATCGCCAGGAAGTAGGTCCCCTGCTCCTCACCGAAGTCGAAGACCTGCACGACGTTCGGATGAGAGAGCTGCGCCGCGAGGCGCGCCTCGTCCAGGAACATGTGGATGAACTCGTCGTCCTGGGCCAGGTGACCTAGCACCCGCTTCACCACGACGGTCTTCCCGAAGCCAGCGGGTCCTTCCTGCCTGGCAAGGAAGATCTCCGCCATTCCCCCCTGGGCGAGGGGGGTCAGCAGCTTGTATCGCCCTACGGTGTCCGGACCTTCCATTGCACCCGCCAGTCTACAGATCGCACGGAAGGCGGGTCAAAGATCCCGGGTCAACTTCAGTGCAGGTCGCTCGCCGGAGGCACCGGGACGAACTCGCCCCAGCCATGGCGGGCAGCGTAGGATTCGTACACGCCCTGGCAGGTGGGCTCGTAGCGGCAGCCCCCGCAGGGCTCACCCTTGACCCGCCCCTGGGCGTCGATCCGGCCGGCCTCCAGGATCCGGAAGCGGCCGTCGGCCGAGGTCTTCCCGACGCTCCGGGCCAGGGGCGAGGGGGAGCCGTCCTCGACCTCGAAGGAGGTGTACTCGGCCAGCTTCCGGACGTGGTGCGGCTCGAACTCGACGGTGATGCAGGGGGGCAGATTGGCCAGCTCGAGCTCCGTGCCCGGCGCGAGCCCCTCGGCCAGGATCGCCCGGATCTGCCCCTGGAGCTGCTCGTAGGAGGGAAAGAGCTCGTCCATCGCCAGCAGCACCCGCCCCCGCGCGGCCAGGCCGTCGAGGCGGACGGCGGAGACCCCCATCCCGGCCAGGAGGCCATAGAGCTCGCCCAGGCGATCGACGTTGGGGCGGACCACCACGGTGCTGGTGCAGATCCGGGTCTCGTCGTCGGCGCCGGCCAGCAGCGCCCGGAGCCCCGCCACGGTCTGGTCGAAGGCCCCCTCCCGGCCGACCAGGCGATCGTGCAGCTCGGCGTCGGGGCCATGGAGCCCCACCAGGAAGGCGTTGAAGCCGGCGTCCAGGAGGTCCCGGGCGTAGCCCGGCGACCCCAGCCGCCGGCCGTTGGTCATCAGCCCGATCCGCCCGTAGCCGAGCTCGCGGGCCTGCTGCCCCAGGGCGGGCAGCTCCTCGAGGAGCGTGGGCTCGCCGGAGGTGAAGTAGACCTCGGGCGTCCCCTGATGGGCCTCGAGGAGCTCCCGGGTGCGGGACTCGGTCATGGCGGCGTTGACCACGAAGCGGAGCTCCCGATCGTCCTCCACGCAGAAGACGCAGTCGTTGTTGCACAGGGGGCCCACGTGGAGGTGGATCCGCTCCGGGCGGGAGTTCTGGGGGGGGAGATCCTTCATGGCCTCGGAGCCCATTGTAGACCGCCCGATCCGGGGAGCCAGCCGGAGGGGGCCGCCGGCCTCCTGTCCGAGAAGAGGAGGATCTGCCTTGAAAGTCGCGGGACCGGCGGGTTAGGATTGGGGCCCAGGGTGAGCTCCCTTCACCCGACCAAGTGGGAGGCAGCAACATGTCCAGGTACGACCGTCGATCCGTCCTGAAGCTGATTGGCCTTGGTGCCGTCGCCGCCGGTACCGGCGTCGCCGCGAAGTCCGCAGTGGCCAGCACCGTGACCCAATCTTCGAACCTGGATCTCGGGCTCGCGTCGGTTCCGACCGCGGCGCCGACCGCGGTCGCCGCCCAGGCGCCCGAGGCCGTGGCCGTGGACGAGAGCTCGCCCTGGTGGCTGATCGCCCCCTACGGCGTGAACAGCAAGGTGGCCCTCTCCGAGATCCGTCACCTCCAGCACTCCCAGAGCGGCGCGGTCTTCGCGTTCCTCGTGGCCAGTAACGGCAAGCCCTACCGGATCGACATCTGCCGTCACGACGCCTCGATCGACGCCCCGGCGCCGATCGCTCGGACCGCCGGCTACGACCTCTTCATCGCCAACGAGGGCGAGGGTCAGGCCCCGACCGATCGGGAGCAGGGCCTCGCCGTCCTCGCGCTCGCCGACGCCATCCGCTCGGCCGAGCTCGGCGGGAAGCGCCTCTCGCTCCTGACGATGCGCGAGCGCTGGACCCGCTTCAGCAAGGTCGAGCTGGGGCCCTCCCTGGCCTAGGCCCGAAGCGCGGCCATCGGATCCTTGACCGGAGGTGGGGCGATGCCGAGGTGGTTCGCCCTCCTCCTCGGGTATCGGTGCAACAACCGCTGCCTGTTCTGTGGGCAGGCGGAGGTGCGAGAAGCCGACGCCCAGCCGGTAGCGGAGCCTGCGCTCCGCGCCGCCCTCGAGGCTGCCCGTGCTTCGGGATCGCCCGGCGTCTGGCTGGTCGGCGGTGAGCCGACCCTGAGGGAGGATCTCCCCCAGCTGATCGGTCTCGCCCGGGAGGTGGGCTTCTCGCGGGTCGGCCTGCAGACCAACGGAAGACGCCTGGCCTACGGCGGCTACCGGCAGGATCTCCTGGCGGCCGGCCTGACCGATCTCGAGGTCTCCCTCCAGGGCAGCTCCGCCGACTGCCATGATCACCTCACCCGGGTGCCCGGCGCCTTCGAGCAGACCCTCCGGGGCCTGCGGGGCCTGAGCGGGAGCGGGCTGCGGCTCGGCCTGGCCACGCTCCTCGACCGCTCCAACTTCCGCCACCTGGGAGAGCTGCTCCGGCTCGCCCTCCGGCTCGAGGCTCAGCACCTGCGCTGGTCCTTCCCGCAGGACCGGGGTGAGGTCCGCCAGGATCCCCGCCGCGTCGGGCCCCGCCTCACCCTCCTGGCTCCCCGGCTGCGAGCAGTTGCCGACCAGCTCGCCGCCGCGGGCGGCGGCGCGCCCCGCCCGAGCCTCGCCGGGGTGCCGGACTGTCACCACCCCGAGGGCTTCCGGAGAGGTCCGGCCGACCTCTCGGAGGGCCTGCGCACCTTCGGGGAGGCCTGCGCGGCCTGCCCCTCCCGGGAGAGCTGTCCGGGCCTCGCCGCAGGCTACGCCCGGCACCACGGCACCGCGGAGCTGACTCCCCCGGCGACGGCCCGGGAGATCCTGCCGGACGACGAGGCCCCGGGCCTCTACCTCGCCTGATCCCGGCGACGGAACGAGGACGGCCGCTCCCTACGGGACGGCCGTGTTCGCCGGCGCGATGGCGCCGGACGCTTCACGCCCCTCCAGCCGGATGGCCGGGGGCGAGAAGGGGGCTACCAGGAGCCGTGCGAGCCGTGGCTGCCGTGCGAGCCGTGGCTGCCGTGCGAGCCATGGCTGCCGTGCGAGCCGTGGCTGCCGTGCGAACCGTGGCTGCCGTGCGAGCCGTGGCTGCCGTGCGAGCCGTGGCTGCCGTGCGAGCCGTGCGAGCCGTGGCTGCCGTGCGAGCCGTGGCTGCCGTGCGAACCGTGGCTGCCGTGCGAACCGTGTGAGCCGTGGGAGACGTGCTGGGCGAGCAGGCGGCCGTCGCCCTCGTCGCTCTCGATGCCAGCCGAGCGCCCGGCCTGATCGACAGCCTCACTCTCGACCTTGGAGAGCATTCCCCGTGCACGCTTCTTGAAAGTCGGAATCTTGGCCATGGCTTCCCCTCGGTGAAAAAAGCTGTTCGGATTCTAGCAGATGCCCCCGAGCCCTGTCCTGCGGAAAAACGACTGGGCTGGATCCGGGAGCGAAACTCCAGCCAAAGGATTTCAGGCACTTAGGCCCAATCAGTCAGGGTGCCCTGCCCTCTTCTCCTCGACGGTGAGGGCCAGGACGTAGTTGGCGAACTCGGCAGTGATCGCCTCGACGTCGTCTTCCTCGTCGATGGCGTCGATCTCGAGCCGGTAATAGGGCTCGACCTCGGAGAGGACGATCCGGGCCGCCTCGCCGAAGAGCTTGATCGCCTCGTCGGTCGCCGCGCGGGAGTAGAGGCCCTGGTGCAGCTGGAGGACGCTCACTTCTCGCCCTCGGCCGGGGCCTCCGGCGGACTCGCCGGCTCGCCTTCCTTCGGAGCGTCGCCGGACTTGCCGTACTTCTCCTCCCAGGAGAGGGCGATCCCCAGCGGATCGTCGAAGGCGTCGTCCGAGAAGTCCATCTCGTCGAAGTCGTCGAGGAAGTCACCGCCGACCGCGCCGGAGAGCGCCGAGGCCGCGACGGCCTCGATGATCGGCCGGTTGTGCTCGGCGATCCGCCGTCGCCAGGCCTGCGCCAGCAGCTCGTTGGCGAAGTCGCCGGCGATCTGCTCCGGCACGCCCGACCCGTTCCGGGGGCGGAAGGTCACCTGCACCCGGTTCTCGGCGGGCAGGTCGAGGTAGACGAAGCTACGATCGATGAAGGTGTAGGCGGCTCCGTAGATGTCGTCGAGGTCGTAGAGCTCGAGGGGGAAGGTCGCCTTGACCACACCCTCGCTCTCGCTCACCTCGATCTGCTCCCCGGCCGCGTTCTTCGAGTCACTCATCCCTGTCCTTTCGATGGCGAGGCCGCTCCTTCGCCTCGCGGGCACCGTATATTGGTGCACTCGCTGCGATCGATCAACCGGCGAATGCTCCCGGGCGAGAGGGGGCCCTCCGGGGCCCCTCATCAGGTCCGGAAGCGCTGGACCTCGGTGCGGAGCACCTCGGACTGCTCGGAGAGGGTGTCGATGGTCAGCTCCAGGTCCTTCACCGCCGTCCCCTGCCGATCGGTGGCCTCCTTGATGTTGTCCACCGCCAGCATGACCTGCTCGGCCCCCTTGGTCTGCTCCTTCTGGGCCGCGTTGAGGCGCTGCACCATGTCGGAGATCGACTCGATGGCCTGGGTGATCTGCTTGCTGCCCCGCGCCTGCTCCTGAGAGCTGCGCTCGACGTGCTTGGTGATGATCTTCATCCGCTCGGCCGAGCGCATGATCTGCTCGGAGCCCCGCGCCTGCTCGGCGGTCGCCCGGGCGATCTCCTGGACGGTCTCGGCGATGCGGCTGATGGCGCCGGTGACCTGCTTGCTGCCCCGGCTCTGCTCGACGGTGGCCCGGGCGATGGCCTTCACCATCTGGGTGGACTTGCTCGCCGAGTCGAGGATCTGGCGCAGGGCGAGATCGGCCTCGCCGGCGAGGCGGACGCCCTCGTCGACCCGCTTCACGCCGCGCTCCATGGCGGAGATGGCGTTGTGGGACTCGTCCTGGACCGAGGAGATCAGGTCGGCGATCTCCTTGGTGGAGGAGCCGGTCCGCTCGGCGAGGTCCTTGATCTCCTCGGCGACGACCGCGAAGCCCTTGCCGTGCTCGCCCGCCTGGGCCGCGATGATCGCGGCGTTGAGGGCGAGGAGGTTGGTCTGGTCGGCGACCTCGTCGATCACCTCGAGGATGCTGCCGATCTTGGCGATCTTGTCGCCGAGGGCCTCGATGACGTCGGCCGCCACCCGGGAGGACTCCCGGATGTTGTCGATGCCCTCGATGGTGGCCCCGAGGGCCTCGCCCGCGCCCCGGGCGTCGGAGCTGACCTGCTCCGAGAGCCGGGCGGTCTCGTTGGCGTTCATCTCGACCTGGGAGATGGAGACGTCCATCTCGTTCATGGCCGAGGAGGTCTCCTCGGCGGTGGCCGAGAGGTCCTCGACGTTCCGGGCGACCTCCTTGATGGAGTAGGTCATCTGCTCGATGGCGGTGGTCGTCTCCTCCACGCTGGCCGCCAGGCTGCCGATGTTGGAGGTCACCTCGTCGTTGGTCGCCGCCATCTCCAGGATGCTCGAGGAGGACTCCTCGGCGCTCTGGGCGAGGGTCTCGACGTTCTCGCCGATGCCCTTGAGGCTCACCAGCATCTGGGACATCGAGGAGGAGGTCTGGTCCACGCTGGCCGCGGTGGAGGCCGAGCCCTGGGCGACCACCTGGCTGGTGCGGGAGACCCGCTCGGCCACGGTGCCCAGCGAGTCGGTCACGCCCTGCACCCGGCCGAGGACCCCGTGGAGGTTCTCGGCGATGCCGTTGAGGGCATCCGAGAGCTCCCCCAGCTCGTCGTCGGCCATCCGCTCCGTGCGGCCGGTGAGGTCGAACTCCGACATCCGGGTCGCCGCCCGCTTCATCACACCGATCGGCGCCATGATGAAGACGCGGGAGATCGCGAAGGCCGCCAGCAGATAGACGACGATGCCCGCGACCAGCAGTCCGAACATCAGCTTGCCGACCTTGGTGAGGCTGTCCTCCAGGCCGGAGCGAGACATCCCGAGCACCACGAAGCCGAGGCTCTCCTCGACCACGTCGCCGCCCGCCTTGGGCTCGGCGAGCTCGTCGATGAAGGAGTCGCCGAGGAGGAAGTCCTCCCCGGTGTTGTCGACGCCGTCGGCGGGGGCCGCGGCCAGCGAGTGGCTCTTCACCTCGACCCCGTAGTGCATGAAGTGATCGTCTTCGAAGTGCAGGCGCTGGAGGTTGCTGCGGCGGGCCACCAGGACGCTGGTGGCGTGGTCGCGCCACTCGTCCCGGAAGCGGGAGGCGAGCACCTTCTCGCCCTTCGGCCCGAGGAGGGCCACGTAGGCCACGTCGGGGTCCTCGAGGGTCTCGGTGACGATCGCGGCGGCCTCGTCCCGGTCCGCCTGCAGCAGCGCCAGCTCGGAGCGGTTCGCCAGCATCGCGAGGGTCGAGCGGGCGCGGCGGTCGAGCGAGTCGGTCAACGCGCTGGAGATCACCGTCCCGAGGGCCAGCCCCGTGGTGACGAAGAGGAGCACGAGGAGGCCGGAGAACCAGAGGATCAGGTTCGCCCGGAGCCCTCGACGACGGAATGAACTGGTGAGACTCATCGACTTCCTCCCGGCGAGAAGCGCGCTACTCGACGACGTTCATGCCCGGGACCGATGCGGGATCGATCTTCAGCCCGAGGCGCTCGGCGCTCCGCCGATTGACGAGGATGGTGCTGGGAGGATCCTGGACGGGGATGTCCGAGGGGTTCTCTCCCTTGAGGATGGACCGGACGAGGCGGCCGGTCGATTCACCCACGGCCCGATAGTCGGGCGCGACACCCGCGAGGGCGCCGGCCTTGACGAAGGCCGCGGAGAAGACGAGGAGGGGCTTCCGCTCGCGAAGGCTCACGAGCAGCATGTGCTTGAAGGTCTGGGCGGTGACCACGGTGGCGTCCGGCACGAGCCAGACCGCGTCGACCTGGGAGATCAGCTCCTCGAAGGCGGCGGGGACCTCGGCCGTCCCGCCGACCTTCACCGCGTTGAGCTCGAGCTTCAGCTCCCGGGCGGCGCCTTCGGCGTCGGTGATGAGCTTCCGTGAGCGCTTCTCGTCGTAGATGACCCCGACCTTCTGGAGCTTGGGGATCACCTGCTGGTAGCGGCGGAACTGCTCGGAGGGGGGGATCTCGAGGCGCACCCCGGTCGTGTTCGAGTCGTTGAGGCCCCGCTTGGCGGGCGTGAGGACCATGGAGAAGACCAGGGGCTTCCCCGGGAACTGCTTGCGCAGCGCCGCGGCGGCCTTCGAGCCGATCCCGACGAGGCAGCCCGGATCCTGCTTCTCGATCTTCGCGATGACGTCGGCCGAGAGGTCACCGTTCTCGAGCAGATCGTAGACCGGCGGCTTGGGGCTGAGGCTCCCGAGGAGGCCCTCCAGGGCGACCTCGTACGCAGCGATGTCGGGGCTGCGCACCACCACCGCGCCATCTGCCCTCGCCCCGAGCGGGAGCGCCGCGGAGGCCAGCCCGAGGATCACCGCAGCGAGCGCCGTCCGCCGGGGAAGCGACACAGGAGGGTGGTGGGTGCGGTTTCTTCGCATGCGCCTGTTGGGCTCGGCTCATCCGCACCGGTCGGGTGATTTCAGGGCCATGCTCCCGGAAACCGACCGCTCCCTGCACTCGTGAGCCGAGAGGATGATAGAGGAGCCCCCGTAGGGGGTCAATAAACTGCCGTGATAACAGCATCTTGCGGGATGCCATCTTGGACGGCGGGCTCTCCTACATCTTCAACCGGGATCGCTCGTCCCCGGAGGGGATCAGAGATCGGAGCCGCCGGCCATGGCTTCCTGGAAGCCGCCGTCCTCGGTCGTCAGCTCACCCTGCACCTCGGTGGGCTCGGAGCCCCGCAGGTAGGCCATCTCGATCTTCGGGCGCACGCCGGAGGGATCGGCGAGCTTGCCGGTCTCGAGGTCGACGTCGCGCAGCACGATGTCCCCGACCAGGCTGGCCGGCACCGGGACGAAGTCCGGCTCCTCGCGCCCGGCGAGGGCGCGCTTCATGTACGAGAGCCAGATCGGCAGCGCGGCGCGGCCGCCGTTCTCGTAGCGCCCCATCGGGTGATCGTAGCGGTCGTAGCCGATCCAGACCCCGGTCACGAGGTTGTGGGTGAAGCCCATGAACCAGGCGTCGAAGGAGTCGTTGGTGGTGCCGGTCTTGCCCGCTGCGGGCTGCCCGAGCGCGCGGGCGGCCACCGCCGTGCCGTGCTTGACCACCTGGTTCATCAGGTAGGTGGTCAGGTAGGCGATCGGGGGCGGGATCACCTGCTCCGGCTGCTCGTAGAGGCGCGCGTGGCCGGCCGCGATCCGATCGGTGAGGCTGGCGTAGGGATCGAAGTAGACGGTGCGATCCTCGAGGAGGTTGCCGTCGCGGTCCACCACCCGCCGCACGAAGGTCGGCGTCATCCGCTTACCGTAGCGGTTGAAGAGCGCGTAGACGTTGGTGAGCTCCCAGAGGGTGACACAGGAGCTCCCCAGGGCGATGGAGAGGTCCTCGTTGATCTTGGTGGAGATCCCCAGCTGATGGGCCCAGGCGATGGCGTTCTTCACGCCCACCGCGTCGAGGGTCTTGATGGCCGGCACGTTCATCGAGTGGACCAGCGCGTTGCGCAGGGTGACCTCACCCTTGAAGTCCATGCCGTAGTTCTGGGGCTTCCAGCGCAGCTGGTTGTCGGGATCGTCCTCGACGATGGGGGCGTCGATGATGATCGTCGAGGGGGTCCACTCCAGCTGGTGGAGGGCGGCGCTGTAGACGATGGGCTTGAAGGCGCTGCCCGGCTGGCGGCAGGCCTGGAAGGCCCGGTTGTACTCCGAGAGCTCGAAGTCGAGGCCGCCGATCATGGCCACGACGTAGGAGGAGTCCGGATCCATCGAGATCAGCGCGCCCTGGAGCTCGGGCTCCTGCTCGAGGGTGAAGAGGAGATCGGCGTCCTTGGGGATCCGGGTGCGGTAGGAGGCGTCCTCGTCCCAGGGGTAGCCGGTGCGCTTGACCCGCTTGACCAGGATGGCGTCCCCGGGGTCGAGGGCCTTGCGGGCGTCGGAGATCAGAGCGCTGGGGTAGTAGAGCTCGGCGCTCGCCTTGTGGGCCCAGCGCATCCCCGCCAGGGGCAGGAGGCCCTCGTGGCGCCCGACCTTCACGGTCACCTCGTCGCTGGTGACCTTGGTGACCAGCCCCACGTAGTTCTCGCCGTACTCGAGGCTCTTACCCTGGAGGACCTTCTCGTCGTAGGTCTCGGCGAAGCGGCCCCAGTCCTTGCGCGGGATCTCGGCCAGGGGGCCGGTGTAGCCCTGCCGCTTGTCCACCTCGGAGAGCCCCTGGATCATCGAATCCTGGGCGTAGCGCTGCTTCTCGAGGTCGACCGAGGTGTAGACCTTCAGGCCGTCGCGCAGGAGGCGCTCGTTCGAGTAGCGGTCGACGATGTAGCGGCGGACGTGCTCGGTATAGAAGGGCGTGGTCTCCCGGAAGACGTCCTCGATGGGATAGGCGACGACCTCCTCGGCGACGGCCTCGTCGCGCTCCGCCTCGGTGATCATGCCCTCGGCGGCCATCCGGGCCAGCACGTGGGCCCGCCGCTCCTTCGCCCGCTTGGGGTTCACGTAGGGCGAGTAGCGGGAGGGCGCCTGGGGCAGCCCGGCCAGGAGGGCCATCTCCCCGAGGGTGAGGTCCTCGACGTTCTTGCGGAAGTAGTTCTCGGAGGCCGACTGCACGCCGTAGCTGTGGTGCCCGAGGTAGACGTGGTTCAGGTAGATGCCGAGGATCTCTTCCTTCGTGAAGATCGACTCGAGACGCATCGCCAGGATCATCTCGATGACCTTCCGGCGGATCGTCCGGGCGGAGGCGGCCTCGAAGCCCCACTCCGAGACCAGGATGGCCTTGGCGGTCTGCTGGGTGAGGGTCGAGCCGCCGCGCAGCTTGCCTCCGTGGAGGAGCTTCTCGATCACGGCCTTGGCCATGCCCATCGGATCGATGCCGATGTGCGCGAAGAAGCGGGAGTCCTCGACCGCCAGGAAGGCCTGCACCTGCCGCTTGGGGATCCGGCGGTAGGGCACCACGCGGCGCCGCTCCTGGTAGAACTCGCCGACCAGCTGATCGTCCCCGGAGAAGACGTCGGTGACCATGGGCGGCCGGTAGTCCGCCAGGCCCGAGAAGGTCGGGATGGCCGGATCCTGGCCGTAGTACCAGAAGATCCCCAGCACGCCGCCGAGGCCGGCCAGCCCGAGGAGCACCACCGGCAGCAGCACGTAGAAGGCCAGCTTCTGCTTCCAGGTCTTCTTCTTGCGGGGCGTCTCGAGGATCAGCCCGTCACCGACCTGCTCCTCGTCCACCTCGGCGTCCGCCTCGGCCTCGGCCAGGGCCTCGTCCTCCTCGACCAGCTCTGGCACCGGCAAGGGGGCGGCCGCCGGCTCCGGCGCGGCCGCCGCCGGCTTGGGCTCCGGCTTCGAGGCCTCCGCCGGCGCCGCCATCCAATCCGGCGGGGGCGGCGGCGCCTTGCTCACCGGGGGTGTTCCTGGCGCCACGGAGGGCTCCGGCCCGGTCGAGCCGGATCCGGCCTCGTCCGGCGACCCCGCCTTGCTCGGTCTGTCTTCGCCGTTTGCCATGCTTCGAGTGGTTGAAACCGCTTCCCGGGCCGTCTCTTCCCGTACGCCGACCGTGCGGGAGAGGCCCCCAAGAGAGAGTCATCTTGTAGGTCATCGACACCGGGGCGACAAGCCGCCCTTGACACCCCGGGTCGTGGAACCCAGGATCCTCGACGGTTCCATGCTATCGCGCCAGGAAATGACCTCCACCGGGGGAAGGTTCGTCGGGCTCGCGGCTGCGCTGCTGGTCTCCCTGGCACCGCTGCAGACGGCCGAGCACCACTTGGAGGTCACCCACACCTGGTGTGACACCCACGGTCACCTCATCGAGCTGGAGACCCGGCCCACCGGGGCCTCCCCGGCGCGCCCCCTCCCCTATTCGAGTCTCCGCGACCTCGCGGGCGAGCAGGACGAGGTCGGCTGCACCTCCCTCTCCCACGAACGACGGTCCACCCTGGGGTTCGTCCGGGCCGCCGCCGAGCGGCCCCCCGTGGTCCGCTCCACCGGAGCGCCTCCCGCGCCGCTGCCGGCGCTGCTCCTCCTGGACCACGCCCCGAAGCGGGGCCCCCCCTCCCGGGTCTGAAGCGAAGGCGGGCGCCAGCCCTCTGGCGCCCTCCCACCTTCTCTCGGCCTGATCGGCCCCTGCGCCTCTCCCGGGGCAGGGCCGGCAGGCCGCCCCGGGCCGAAGGCCCGGGATACGCCGGGAGTTCCAGGTTGCATCCCTCCACTTATCGTCGTTCCCTCCCCCTGCTGGCCGCCGCCAGCCTCCTCCTCACCCCTCCCCGGGCCAGCCTCGGCCAGGAGGCTCCGGACGAGACCGGGGCCGAGGCCTCGGCGGCGGTCGAGCCCTCCGCCGAGGCAGCGCCCCCGGACGAGAGCGAGACCGCCGCCCTGCGAGAGCGGATCACCGCCCTCGAGGATCGCCTCGAGCTGATGGAGGCCCTCGCCGAGGACGCCCAGGCGCCCCCGCCGACGGCCCTGCCCACCTTCCTCAACGCCCTCAACCCGCGGATCACGATCTTCGGCAACGCGGTGGCCCGGGCGGACACCCGGGAGGTCCACGCCGAGGGGCACGGCCACGGGGAGGAGCCCGCCGCCGGGGAGGAGCCCCTCCGCATCGACAACACCTTCTACCTGCGTGAGACCGAGATCGACTTCCGGGCCGCGGTCGATCCCTTCGTGGACGGGCTGATCACCCTCGCCATCGAGGGCCTGCCCGACGGCAGCTTCGAGCTGCACGTGGAGGAGGCCATCGTCACCCTGCGGCGCCTCCCCCTGCCGATCTTGAGTGATCCCCCCGGCGGGCTGGTGCTGCGCGCGGGCAAGATGCGGGCGGAGTTCGGCAAGCTCAACCTGATGCACACCCACGACCTGCCGCAGACCACCCGCCCCCTGGTGCACCGTACGCTGGTCGGGGAGGAGGGCGCCCTGGGCAGCGGCGTCTCGGGCAGCTTCTTCCTCCCCCTCGATCGCCTGGACGAGGCCTCGACCCTCCAGGCCACGATCCAGCTCCTGGGGCCGCAGCTCGCCGGCAGCGAGAACGGCACCCACCTCCTCGGCTCGCTGACCTGGTCCCGCGACCTGGGGGCCTCCCATCGCCTCGAGCTCGGCGGGATCGTGCACCACGGCTTCTCGCCTCGCTTCCCGGAGCTCGCCGACGACCTCACCTTCGGCGGCGAGCTGATCTACCTGTGGCGCCCGGCCGGCAAGTCCCTCCACCGCGGCCTGATCGTCGGCGGCCAGTACCTCCAGAGCGAGCGCCCCGACGAGGAGGTCGCCACCGCCCGCGGCTTCTACGGCTTCGTCCAGGGGCAGCTCTCCCGCGAGCTCTTCGCCGGGCTGCGCTACGACCAGAGCGAGGCCCACCACGAGGAGGGCTGGACCCGGGGCCTGATGCCCTACGTCTCCTGGTACCCCTCCGAGTTCTTCCGGCTGCGCCTGGGCTACGAGCAGACCTTCTTCGGCCACGGTGAGCCCGAGCTCGGCACCCTCTGGTTCGAGCTCAACGTCGTCTTCGGCTCTCACCCTCCCCACCCCTACTGGGTGAACCGCTAGGAGCCCGCCATGCGAAGCACCCTCCCCTTCCTCCTCTCCCTCACCTTCGCCCTCCTCCCCGCCGTCGGCCACGCGGCGGACGAGGACGGGAAGCCCCAGATCCTCGCGACCCTCCCCACGGTGGGCGCCCTCCTTCGGGAGGTCGGCGGGGACGCCATCGAGGTGAGCGTCCTCGCCCGCGGCGACGAGGATCCCCACTTCGTCCAGGCCACCCCGCGGCTGATGCGGCAGGCGCGCGACGCCGACGCCCTCTTCGAGGTGGGGATGCGCCTCGAGCTCTGGGTCGACAACGTCACCGGCGGCGCGGGCAACCCCAGGCTGCAGCGCGGCATGCCAGGCCGGGTGGTCCTCTCCGATGGGGTGCCGCCCCTCGAGGTGCCGACCCGGATCGACGCCGCCCAGGGCGACATCCACCCCCAGGGCAACCCGCACATCTGGCTCGATCCGGTGCGGGCCAAGCTGATGGCGCGCAACGCGGCCGCCGGCCTGCAGAAGCTCTTCCCGGAGCAGGCCGCGCTCTTCGCGGCGAACCTCGCCGACTTCGAGGGGAGGCTCGATCGCGCCTTCTACGGCGAGGCGCTGCTGAAGACCGTCGGCGCCCGCAAGCTCGACCGGGCGGTGCTCTCCGGGCGGCTGCACGACCTCCTCGATCGCGAGTTCAAGGGGAAGCCCCTGCGGGCCCTCGCGGGCGGCTGGCTGAAGCAGGCCGAGCCCCTGGCGGGCCGCGACCTCGTCGAGTTCCACAAGGTCTGGGCCTACTTCGCCTCGGCCTTCGGCTTCACGCTGGTGGGCACCGTCGAGGCCTACCCGGGCATCCGGCCGGGGCCGGGCCACCTCGAGAAGGTGGTGGCCCTGATGAAGGCGAAGTCGGTGCCGCTGATCCTGGTGGACAACTTCTACCTCGAGGATCTGCCCCGCCACGTGGCGGGCAAGGCGGGCGCGGGCTTCGTGATGCTCCCGGATCAGGTCGGCGGCGAGAAGGACCTGGAGACCTACTTCCAGCTCATCGACCGGATCCTCTCCCACATCCTCGGCGCCCTCGAGGCCGGGAAGGCGGCGAACACACCATGAGCGGGCTCTGGGGCCTGCTGGCGGTGATGCCCGCCGCGCTGGCGATGTGCTTCGTCCTGACCGGCGTGCACGGCTACCTCGGTCTGCACGTCCTGCGGCGGAAGGTGATCTTCGTCGATCTCGCCCTGGCTCAGATCGCCGCCCTGGGCGGCCTCACGGCGATGGCCCTGGGCTTCGATCCCGAGCACGGCGACGGCGGCGAGGCCCACCTCCACCTCTTCGTGCTGCTGGGCTGGGACGTGCCGGCCCCCCCGGACGAGGTGATGGTCTACGCCCTCTCCCTCGCCTTCGCGCTGGGCGGGGCGGCGATCTTCGCCTTCACCCGGATGCGCGACGAGCGGGTCCCCCAGGAGGCCTTCATCGGCGTGACCTTCGCCACCGCCATCGCCGTGGCGCTGCTGATGCTCACCCGGGTGGGCGGCGGCGCCGAGCAGATCCGCAACATGCTGGCCCGGGACGCCCTCCTCTTCGCGACCTGGGGAGACGTGGCCAAGACCGGCCTGCTCTACGGCGCCATCGCGGCCTTCCACGGCGTCTACTGGCGCCGCTTCTTCGCCATCTCCGACGATCCGGAGAAGGCCCGCGCCGACGGCCTGAACCTGCGGCTCTGGGACTTCCTCTTCTACGCCTCCTTCGCCCTGGTCATCACCGAGTCCGTCCAGATCGCCGGGGTGCTCCTGGTCTTCTCCTACCTGGTCGTCCCCGGCGCGGTCGGCGTCCTCTTCGCCGAGCGGATCGGCTGGCAGGTGGTCCTGGCCTGGGCCTCGGGCCTGGGCATCAGCGCCCTGGGGCTCCTGCTCTGCGCCTGGGACAACCTCGAGCCCCCGGGCAGCTCGCCCGGCCCCTGGATCGTCGCCGGCCTCGCCGGCCTGCTCCTCCTGGTCGGCGTCGTCCGGGCCTACCGTGGCACCGCGAAGCGCGGCCGCTTCCTCGCCCGCGGCGCGGTGGTGCTGGTCCTGGTCCTCCTCGGCGCGGGCTTCCTGAACCTGCTCTCGAAGGCCGAGGTGCATGACCACGCCCACGGGCAGGCCCACGCGCCGGGTGAGCAGGGCGAGCTGGAGGATCCGATCCTCGAGGCCCTCGCGGGTGGCCCGGCCGAGCAGCTGCGCGCCCTCGAGGCCATCGAGGCCGATCCGAAGGAAGGTCATGCCGCCGCCATCGCCCGGCTCCTGCAGACCGATCCTCCCCCGCAGGTCACCGAGCCGGCCCTGGAGCTCCTGGCCGCCATGGCCGATCCCGCCACCGCCGACGCCCTCGTCCACACCAGCGAACGCGAGCTGGATCCCGGCCTGAAGGTGACGACCGCCCGCGCCCTGGGGAAGCTGAAGGACCGGCGCGCGATCCCGATCCTGCTCTCGGCCCTCGAGGCCGGGCTGGCCCCCTTCGACGCGATGGACGCCGGGGATCTCCTCGGAGAGCTGACCGGCAGGACCATCGACGCCGAGTGCTCCGAGTGTCTCGGAAAGCTGAGGGAGTGGTGGGAGAGTGAGGGGGAGACGGTCGAGTGGGATGAGGAGGCGGGTGCGTTCCGCGCTCCTTCACCCTGAGGCCCCACCCCTGCAGGTAGCCGTACACGTACACGTACACGGCCTTTCCCGAGGTCCCCGGTCTCCACCCCAGGCACAGAGGGGAACCCGTGGACGTGGACGTGGACGTGTACGTGGACGACGCGGGCTTCAGTCGATCACGGCCGGATCGAAGGCGATCCCCAACGCCTCCAACACCCCCACAAAATCCTCCGGCAAGGGCGCCCGCAGATCCAGCTCCTCCCCGCTGATCGGATGCGCCAGCACCAGCCGGTGGGCGTGGAGCAGCTGCCGCTTCACGCCCAGCTTCACCTTCGCCTCCCGGTTGAAGGGGAAGTCGCCGTGCCGGCGGTCGCCGACGATGGGGTGAGCGATGGCGGCCAGGTGGCGCCGCAGCTGGTGGGTCCTCCCCGTGCGAGGCTCGAGCAGGAGCAGGGTGTAGTCGCCCGCGGCGCCGAGGCGCCGCCACTCGGTGAGGGCGCGCTGGTAGTTCGTCCCCCGCGCGTCCTTCGAGCGCTTGGTCTGCTCGTGCTCCGCCAGGGGCAGATCGATCTTCCCGCGGTCCTGCGGCATCCGCCCCTTCACCAGCGCGAGGTAGGCCTTCTTCACCGTGCGCTCGGTGAAGGCCTCGGTGAGGGCGACCATGGCCTTGCGGGTGCGGGCCACGAGGACCAGCCCGCTGGTCTCTCGATCGAGGCGGTGGGCGGGCGAGGGCCGGAAGCCCACGCCCCCCTCCTCCTCCGGCGCCATGGGCCCGGCCTCGTCGGCGCCCTCGGCCTCGAAGTAGGCGCGCACCTGATCGACGAGGGTCGAGCCGGTGATGCCGGTGCCCGGGTGGATGGCCAGGCCCGCGGGCTTGGTGACCACCAGCAGATCGGGATCGGTGTGGAGGACCTCGAAGTCGCGGCGGGAGGTGGCCGCGCTGCCCCCCTCGGGCTCCGTCTGGAGGCGCTCGGGATCGCCCCGCACCACCAGCCGGTCACCCTCCTTCAGGCGGTCGGGCCCCTGGGCCCGCCGATCGTTGAGCCGGACCTTCCGCTTGCGCAGGAGCTTGTGGAGGTGCGAGAGGGGCACGGTCGGGAGCTCGCGGCGCAGGAACTTGTCGACGCGCAGGCCCTCGTCGTCGGAGCGGATGGTCCAGGAGATGGGCATTCAGGACCGGACCCCTATCACGCGGCCCGCCTCTGGGGATCCGTGGGGAGGCGCTCGAGGGTCTGCTCACCCCGGGCCTTCAGGCTGCGGGCGTCGGCCACGCTGAGCGGCGCGCCCCCGAAGCGGGTGGCCTCGTAGCGCGCGAGGAGCCCGCCGAGGGAGCGCAGGACCTCGGGCTCCCCGGGCCAGCGCTCCGCCGCCCGCGCGAGGAGATCCTCGGTGGTGTCGGAGGGCGCGACCTCGAGGCCCCGGCGGCGAAGGCCCCGCACCCAGCGGCGCAGGAGGGCCGCCGCCCGGCGCTCGGCGGCCGGGGGCGCCCCCTCCCGGGACGCCTGCGAGCGCAGGGCGTGGCGGAAGAAGAGCGCGAGGAGCACGGCCCCCAGGAGGACCAGCGCCCCGCCGAGGAGGCGGCCGAGGCCGGGCAGCGAGCCGTCGATCCGCTCGCTGAAGCGCCGGGCCGCCTGCATCATGTCGCGCACCATGCCGATCTGAGCCCGGATGTCGTAGTCGAGGACGAGGGTCGACCAGCGCTCCTGGGTGGCGTCCCAGAGATCGGCCAGGCGCTCCTGCCACCCCTGCCCGCGCTGGGTGCCGCGCCCCTCGGCCGGCGTCGGATCGTAGCGCACCCAGCCGGCGCCCTCGCGCCAGACCTCGACCCAGGCGTGGGCGTCGGCCTGCCGCAGGATCTGGTAGCCCCCGCTCTCGTTCCACGCGCCGCTGTAGAAGCCGGTGGCCAGCCGGGCCGGCACCCCGGAGAGGCGCAGCAGGACGGCCATGGCGGTGGCGAAGTACTCGCAGTGTCCCTCCTTCCGCTCGAGGAGGAAGTTGGCGAGGGAGGGATCGGCGCCGGGCAGCTCGAGGGTGTAGCCGAACTCGGAGGAGAGGTGCCCCTCGAGGTAGGCCGGGAGGCGCTCGGGGCTGCCCGCCTCGCGCAGGAGCCGGCGGGCCAGCTCCACCACCCGGGGATCCTGCTCGGGCAGCGCCAGCTCGGCCTCGGTGGGCGGGCGCCGGTCGATGGGCGCGGCGCTCTTCGGCAGGAGGACCGTGTAGCGCCAGGGCTCGGTGGGATCGCCGACCGTGCGCAGCTCGGCGGCCCGCACGCCGCGCATCATCCCGAAGCGGCCCCGGCCGTCGCGGCCGTCGAGGCGCACCCAGGTCGCGGCGTCCGGCACCGGCAGGACGGTGGTCGGCAGATCCGAGACGACCTCCACGGCCAGCTCGCGCTCCGCCGAGAGCTGGGGCTCGGGGATGCGCAGCACGGCCCGGGTGGGATCGCCCAGCTCCTCCACCGGGCTCGCGCTCCAGCTCTCGCCGTCGTAGCGCTCCAGGGCGTGGGCGCGCCAGTAGAGGCCCTCCAACCGCTTGCGGGCGGCGTCCCCCACCGGCCGCACCCGCAGGACGACCCGATCGTCGAGCTTGATCCGGCCGAAGCCGGCCAGCCGCACCCGATCCGAGAGCCCGGACCCCTGCGCGGCCGCCGGGCGGCGGAAGCCCAGGGAGATCGGCGTGCGGGGGAAGATCACGAAGAGGACCGTGGTGCCCAGCAGCGCCACCAGGGTCATGCCCACCACGCCGAGGACGAAGCGGCGCCCGACGATCTCCCGCACCGGCAGGGCGAGGGCCGCGTCCCCCGCCTCACGGCGAAGCTGGGCCAGCAGGAGGGCCCAGACCAGGGCGAAGACGAAGGGGATGAAGGTGAGGAGATAGGTCACGTCCGGCGAGAGGGCCGCGGCGCCGGCGAGCACGACCACCGAGAGGAGGTGCGCCTGGGCGTGATCCTCGACCGACTCCCGGGCCAGCACCCGCGCCGCCAGCAGCAGGCTGGAGAAGGTCCCGGCGACCACGACCAGGTCCATGCCGCGCAGGAAGCCCAGCAGGAGGAGCGGCAGGGCGGTGAGCGCGGTGGCCAGGACGAGTCGAGAGGGCAGGCGCCCCTCCGGCACGAAGTAGGCGGCCACCAGCACCGCGCCGATGAGGGCGACGAAGAGGGGGTGGAGGAAGCCGCCCACCGCGACCGAGGCGAAGGCGAGGCCGCCGGTGAGCACGGTGGCCAGCCGCAGGGCCTTGCCCAGGCTCACGCCGCCACCTCCCGGTCGCCCCCACCCCGCGGCGCCCCGGCCCGGGGCAGCAGGGCCAGCGTCGAGAGGAGCCGCCGCCGGTGGGCCCGCCCCTCTCCCGGCCCGAGGCTCGAGGAGGGGGTGTCCAGGGCGACCGCGTCCCCCTGCTGGAGGTGGGCCTCGAGGGTGGAGGCCGCGTCCCGGATGGCGGCCTCGTAGGCCGCGTCGTCTCCCTCGGGGCCCCGCAGGACGAGGCGCACCTGCCCGCCGGTGGAGAGCTCCCGCTCCACGATGAGCAGGGTCCCCATCCGCAGGGAGCGGCGCCAGTGGATCTGGCGGGCCTCGTCGCCGAGGCGGTAGGGCCGCAGGGCGTGCAGCTCGTCACCGCTCCCGGCCCGCGGGCGGCTGGCGGCCAGCGCCCGGCTGCGGGCGACCGGCTCGAGGCGGGTGGCGCGGCCCCGCCCGGGCCAGACCAGGAGGGTGGTGCCCTCGCGCAGGTGGCGGGTCTTGGCGAAGATCCCGAAGGGGTAGCGGGTGGTGACCCGCAGCACGCCCAGCTTCAGCTCCCCCCGCCGCTCGGCCTTGACCCGCAGGCGCAGGTTCCGGGAGGAGGAGGCGGGCAGGTGGAAGAGCGTGGCCTCCTCGACGGAGTAGCCCTCGCCGGGCTCGGCGGTGAAGCGCAGCCCGATGGAGGGGAAGAGGCGGTTGCCGTTGTGCACCTCCAGCCCGACCAGGGTGGGCTCGCCGGCGCGGATCTCGGGAGGCAGGCGCAGACGCAGGGAGATGCGCTTGAGCGCCGACTCGGAGAGCAGCCCCGAGAGGACGATCAGGGCCAGCAGCACGCCGAGGGCCAGGAAGAGGAGGTTGTTGCCGGTGTTCACCGCGGCGAAGCCGACCCCGAAGGTGAGGCCGATGTAGTAACGGCCCTCCCGGGTCACCTTCAGGGAGCGGGGCGGCCGCAGGAAGCGGCGCAAGGCCCTCCACCCGGTCCGCCAGCGGCTCTCGAGCACCCTGGACACCTCGTCTCTAGGTGGGGACCGGCACCTCGGTCACCAGGCTCTCCAGGAGGGCCTCGGACTGGGCGCGGGTGGGATCCTCGCCGGAGGCCAGCACCAGGCGGTGGGCCCAGCAGGGCCTCGCGAGGGCCTTCACGTCGGCGGGGGTGACGTAGTTGCGGCCGCGCAGGAGCGCCCGTCCCCGGGCGAGGCGGGTGAGGGCCAGGGTCGCGCGGGTCGAGGCGCCCGCGGCGATCTCGCCGCTCTGCCGGGTGGCCTCGGCGAGGTGCAGGACGTACTCGGCCACCGAGCGCTCGACCCGCACGTGATCGACCTCCTTGCGCAGGGCGAGGACCTCCTCGGCGGAGCTCACCGGCTCGAGCGCCGCGACCGGATCGCCGCCCTCCCGGGAGATGAGCAGCCGGCGCTCGTCCTCGGGCGAGGGGTAGCCCACCGAGAGGCGCAGCATGAAGCGATCGAGCTGGGACTCGGGCAGGGGGTAGGTGCCGTAGTGCTCCAGGGGGTTCTGGGTGGCGATGACCAGGAAGGGATCCGGCAGGGCGTGGGTCTTGCCGTCGACGGTGACCCGCCCGTCGCTCATCGCCTCGAGCAGGCTGGACTGGGTGCGGGGGCTGGTGCGGTTGAGCTCGTCGGCCAGCACCACGCTGGCGAAGACCGGCCCCGGCGCGAAGCGCAGCGTGCCGTCCATCTTCCCGGCCTCGGGCACCGCCGAGCCGACGATGTCGGCCGGGAGCAGATCCGAGGTGAACTGGATGCGGGAGAATGGGAGGCCCAGGCTGCGGGCGAGGGCGTGGGCCAGGGTGGTCTTGCCGACGCCGGGCACGTCCTCGAGCAGGACGTGGCCCCCGGCGAGGAGGGCCAGCAGACACAGCTCGACGGCCTCGGCCTTGCCGACCACCGCGCGGGCGACGCTCTCGCTGACCCGCTGGGCGAACTGCTGCACCTCGAGGAGCTCTTTCTTCGCAGCGACTTGCACGGTCACCACTATAGACCGTCGGGAGGGCCGCGCTCTTCCCGGAGGTCGAGGACGAAGGCGTCGATGGGCTCTCCCCGGGCGGGGCTCACCGCCACCCGGCGCGCGGCCGGCTGGAAGCCCGCCCCCAGGAAGAGGCCGCGGGAGGCCAGGTTGTCCCGGGCGATCTCGGCGTGGAGGCTCTCGAGCCCCTCCTCCCGGGCCCACTGGATCGCGGCCGCGAGGAGCGCCCGACCGAAGCCCCGCCCCCTTATCAGCGGTCGCAGCTGGATCTGGAGGAGCCCCCTCCCCTCTCGCCGCAGCAGGCGCAGCCCGCCCAGCGCGCGCCGGCCGCCGCCGCCCGCCTCGACCACCCAGAAGTGGCTCGCCTCGGCGGCGGGGGGCGCCTCCTCGCTGACCACCGCCTCACGCCAGAGGCCGAGGGCGGAGAGCCCCTGCAGGTCGGCGGGCTCGAGGCGCTCGAGGCGCCGCAGGTGCAGCCCGGCCGGCCGCGACGCCCGGGCCTCCAGGCCCTCCCGCAGCCGGCGCAGCGCGGGCAGCACCCGTGGGTGGGAGAGGGCCCCCGAGATCCGCTGCAGGGTTCGCCCCACCCCGGGGGAGAGGGCGAGCCGGGTGCGCAGGCGCCCACCCCCGCCGGCCGGGTCGGGCACCCAGACCCCCACCACCCGCTCCAGGGGGATCCGCTCGATCCCGGCCCCGGGCCGGTCGGCGCGAAGCAAGAGGGCGCCCTCGGCGAGGCCGACCACCCGGTGGGCCAGCCAGCCCTCCTCGGTCTCGTAGACCGCGACCTCCCCGCGCCGCGGCGTCCGCGCCTCGACGCTCAGGGGCTGCCCCGGCACCAGCAGGGGCGCCATCGAGACCCCCGCGAGGTAGAGCCGGGCCCGCCCCTGCTCCCGCAGGCCGAGGCGCAGCGCCCGGTGGAGGCGACGGATCCGGGGGCGGCTCGAGCTCATTCAGGGTCCGCAGGGGAGGCCATCGGGCGCGACGACCTCCCGCGCCTCCCGCAGGCAGCCCTGCACGTCCCGGGCGAGGGCCGGGGTCCCGGGATCGCCCCGGTCGTCCTGCACGCTCCAGGTCAGGGGGAGCTGCCAGGGGCGGTTCGGATCCGAGCTGACGCCGGCCCGCTGGGTGATGCCCAGGGAGACCTGGAGCCCGGTGGCCTCGTCCCGGAAGTAGGGCTCCCAGGCCAGCTCGGGGAAGCCGGTGCTCGAGAGCCACTGCTGCCAGAACCAGCCCAGGTCCGCCCCGGCCTCGGCCTCCGCCGCGGCGGTGAAGGCGTCGGTGCTGGTGTCGGCGAAGCGGGTGGCCGCGGCGTACGCCCCCAGCGCCCGATCGAAGGCCTCCCGTCCGAGGGCGGACTCGAGGTGGCGCAGCACCCAGGCCCCCTTCAGGTAGAAGACGTAGTCCTGCAGCTGGCCGGGATCCTGGGGCCGCACCGGCACGTCCCGCCCGGGCTGGCCGCCGTAGCCGTTGTCGACCAGCTCCAGCAGGAGGGTCAGATCCTCTCCGGCGTGCGCGCGGGCGGCGTCGGGGCCGGCGAGCAGCTCCAGGGCGCGGTGCGCGCAGTAGTCGGCCAGCCCCTCGATGAGCCAGGCGTCGCGCAGGTCGGCGACGAAGCTCGCGTGGGCCCACCATGCGTGGGAGAGCTCGTGGGCGAGGAGGAAGCGGGACCAGGTGCTCGGGGCCTGATCCCAGCGCACCGTCGGCAGGAGCACGAGCCCGGGACCCGAGTAGCCCACCCCGAAGGCGTCCGGCACCTGCACCATCGCGATCTCACCCCCGGGGAGGGGGCCGAAGCGCTCGACGTAGAAGGCGAGCACCGTGGCGAGCTCGGCGGTGTGCTGGACCAGATCGGGGCCGCCGCTGGCGAGCGCCGCCAGGGTCAGGCCTCCCGGCCCGCCGGCCTCCTGGTAGGCGCCGGCGGCGAGGAGGGGCCAGGCTCGCAGGGGCTGGGAGAGCTCGCGGGTGGTGACGCTGCGCCCGGCGCCGGCGGCCACCCGATCGACCTCGCTGCCCCCGGTGTGCACCCGGAAGGCGTCCGGCGCCTCGACGGCGATGCTGAAGGTGATGGCGCCCGAGGGGAGGTCGGCGGGCCGGGGGAACCAATCCACGCCGTCGCCGGCGTAGACCAGCTCGGCGGTGGCGTCGGCCACGGTGCGCCCGCTGCGGCTCTGGGAGAAGCTGGCCACCCGCCAGTCGATCTCGAGGGTGACGGTCGAGCCGGCGGGGCGGCTGAAGGCGAGGTCCACCGTGACGCCGTCGGGGCCCGGCGCGAAGGTGAGCGGCGCGCCGCTGCCGTCGCGCACGGCCGAGACGGTGCCGAGCACCCCCAGCTCCAGCGCCGTGAGCGCGACCAGCGGCTCGAAGGTCAGCCTCGCGGTGCCCACCAGATCGTCCCCCGAGGGGTCGAGGAGGGAGAGGTCGAGCTGCACCGCGCGCATCTCCAGTTGCTGGGGCGGCCAGGCCGGATCGATGGTCCAGGTGAAGCCCGCCGGGGAGTCCAGGCCCTGGCTCTCGCTGCCGGTGCCGGCGGGCCAGTGGACCGGGCCGCGCAGCTCGCCGTTCACCGCGCGCACGCCGACCCGCTCGGTCTTCTTCGGCAGCTCGAGGCGCGTCTCGCCCTCGGCCAGGGGCGTCGTGAAGGTCTCGCCCTCCTTCACCAGGATCGCCTCCCAGCGCTCGGCGACGCTCTCGAGGGGCGGATCGAAGGTGAGCACCTCGCCGTCGCTCTCCACGGTCGGCGCCAGCAAGCCCGGCGCGGCGCCGAAGGGCACCCGGGCGTCCGGGTCGAGGCGCACCACCACGCCCTCGTAGAGCTCGCCGGCGGGCTCCAGCTCCAGCTTCGGGCCGCAGGCCGCGATCCCCAGGAGCACCGTCACGAGAAGAACGGTCTTCAGCTCATCCACGTCCCACCCCATCCTCTCCCACCGAGGCGAAGGCCTCGTCGAAGTCTCGCTCGAAGGTCTCCCGGAAGATCATCTGGCTCGCGACCAGCCGCCGCTCCTGCTCCCGGCTCGAGAGCAGCGCGTCGAGGCGGCGGGTCGCCTCGGGATCCGATAGCAGCTCCACACAGGTCTTGCACACCGGCACCTCGCTCGAGGTCTCCCGCCCCAGGCAGGCGGCCAGCGCCCGCGGCCCCAGCGCGGCGACCCCGGCCAGGACCCGATCGTGGCGGGCGGCCTGAAGCGCGGCGCCCGGATCGTCGCCGGCGGCGAGGTCCGCCAGCACGTAGGCGCTCTCGGGGCCGCAGTCGAGGGTCGGCCCGCAGCAGGCCCGGAGCACGCCCCGGTAGTCGAGGGAGAGGAAGCGCAGGTTGGAGCAGCCCCCCTCGGTCGCCGCCTCGCTCCCCCCGAAGAGCTCCGGGGGGAGCCGCTCCGCGCGCCCGAAGGGAGAGAGCTCGGCCCGGAAGAGATCGACCCCGGCGGCGCGCAGGCGGCGGGTGGCCTCGGCGACGGCGGGCTCCCCGGGGCGGCCGGTGAGCTGGACGATGACCGGCAGCCCCGCGGCCTGGCAGAGGCGCGCCGCCGAGATGACCAGCTCCAGCCCCCCGAAGGGGGCGTGGTGGGCGTCGTGGGAGAGGTTCACGAGCACCACCCCGGCCTCGCGGAACGCCGCCAGGGTGCGGGCCGCCTCCCCGGGCTCCCGGGCGAAGTCCCCGGCCGAGACGACGCTCACCGGCACCCGGCCGCCCACCTGCCGGGCCAGGGCGACCACCAGCTCGGGCTCGAGGAAGGGCTCACCCCCGGTGAGGCTCACCGCTCGCACGTGGGGGAGGATGGCCTCCAGGCCGGGCAGGGCCCAGGCGAGGTCCAGCCGCTCCTCCCGCTTCGGACCGGAGCGGGTGTAGCAGTGGGCGCAGGCGAAGGGGCAGCGGGCGGTCACCAGCACCGCGAGGCCGGTGAACTCCAGGAAGGGCGGCCGCTCAGCCGGCATAGACCGCGTCCCGGGTGAAGCGCAGGCGCCCGTGCTCGACCTCCGAGAGGAGGCGCAGGAGGGAGGGGACCTGCGCCGCGCGCAGCCGCGCTTCCTCCCCCTCTCCTCCCGCCTCACCCGGAGCGTAGATCTGCCCGGCCAGGTGGGAGAGGACCTCCGAGGCCGGGCGGCGCTCGAAGCGGGTCTCGGCGGCCTGCTCGAGCCAGGCGATCCGCGTCAGGGGGTAGACCTCGCTGCGGCCGGGGCGGCCGCCGTCGGACCACCAGGGGGTGCCGCAGAGGCGCCAGCCCTCGGGGGTGGGGAAGACGAGGGCGCTCTCCTCGGTGATCGCCCGCGCGCCGGCGTTGCCCGCCAGGGTGGTCTTGCCCACCTCGGGGGGGCCGAAGCAGAGGTGCGCCCCCTCCCCCACCTCGAGGGCGGCGGCGTGGACCAGGAAGCCCCCGAGGGGAGCGATCGCCCGCACGAGGACGAAGCGCAGCGCGGCCCGCAGCTGCTCCATGCCCACCGGGCCGGCCGCCCGCACCACCCGCGGTCCGAGGGCCTCGATCCGCATCGCGCGCGCACCCTCGAGCTCGAGGCGGCGCGCGCGGTGGCTCACCGGCCCGTGCTCGAGGTGGTAGGCCTCCGCGCCGGGCGGGCCGGCCGGCGCCCCCGCCCCGAAGACCTCCTGCCAGACCCGATCGAGCCTGATCTCCACCGGCCCCAGCGAGAGCGGCGCGTGGGCCTCAGCCCTGGCCGGACGACTCATTCTCGTCCGGCGGCGCGTCCCGGAAGGGGCCCGAGAAGATCACGCCCCCGGTGCCACTGCCGCCCAGGGGCGTCACGAAGCGCAGGGTCTCGGTGATGATGGCGGGCGACTCGTAGGGCAGCCGCTCCTTCTTCTCGACTTCACTCATCTCATACTCCTGGTGGGTCCGCCCGGGGGCGGGACCGTCAGTCATGATACACGATGATGGTCCCGTTGGTCGGGGTGGACACAAGATCGGCCACGAGCAGGTCGGGCCGTCCATCTCCATTGTAGTCCCCGATGTCCACGGACAAACCCACGGCCGCCAGACTGGCCGAGAGCAGCTCGGTGTCGGGATAGAGGGGGTAGTGGGTCCCGGAGCCGGTGTTGAAGTAGATCCCGGCCCCGGAGGGGGTAGTGGCGTTGTTCGAGCCCACGGCCAGGTCCGGGCGGCCGTCGAGGTTCAGGTCCCCGACGGCGAGGTCGAAGCCCCAGTTCGCCACGGCCTGCCCCACGGGCACCCGGAGGGTCGTCAGCAGGGCGCCGACGCCCGCGGCGGAGGTGGGGTAGATCCGCACCCGCCGGTGGTCCGCGTCCGCGAGGATGAGCTCGGGGGTGGCGGCGCCGGTGACGAAGGCGGAGACCGCCCGGTTGCCCAGGGCGTTGGCCTTCTGGCTCGCGGTGGTGCTGCCCGAGGTGGCGCCGGTGAGGGTGGTGAGGGTGCCGGTGGTCGCCGAGACCGTGCCCGAGGCCGCGCCGAGGCTCGCCCCGTCGTAGACGTAGGTGGTGGCGATGGTGGAGGCCGGCAGGGTGAGCTCCTCGGCGCCGTCGCCGTCGAGGTCTCCGAGGCCGGTGACGCCCCAGCGGTAGCCGAAGATGTCGTCCACCGCCCCACCCTCGAGGGTGAGCTCGGCCAAGGTCACGGGGACGTAGAAGGTGACCCCGCCGTCGTCGGTCGCGGTCTGGGCCACCTGCCAGGCGGCCTTGGTCCGGCCGGCGAAGACGTAGGCCCGGCCCCGGGCGGAGGCGGCGCCCGGCGCGCCCACGATCAGCTCGGCGCGCCCGTCGGGCGTCGCGTCGGCCACCTGCCGGAAGTCGGCCGGCGCCCCGACCATCTTGCCGAACTCGCCGACGCCGGTGGCGCCGCGCAGCTCGACGAAGTCGGCGGCGTTCAGCCAGCAGAGGCTGAAGTCGGCGCTGCAGTCGGTGCCGCTGCGGTCCTGGCCGAAGTAGATCCGCACCCGGCCGCGGTTGGCGCCATAGCCGCTGGCGCCCACGATCAGATCGGGGATGCCGTCGCCGGACACGTCGCCGGAGGCGAGGTGCATGCCGAAGAGATCCCCCGCGAGGCCCGGCGAGAGGCGCTGGCGGCGGGCGTCCTGCGCGCTGTAGGCGGCGCCCCCGTAGTAGACGTAGGTGGCGCCGGCGGCGTTCGCGCCGGAGACCCGGAGGGTGACCGCCGAGGCGGCGAAGTCGGGGTGGCCGTCGTTGTTCACGTCACCGATGCCGGCCATCTGCCAGGGGAAGTTCCCGCCCTCCCCCATCAGGTTGGTCACCGTCCAGGGGTTGGCCTCGGTCACCACGTTGACCAGGGGCGAGCGGTTGCCCACCTCGTCCTCCGCCCGCAGGGCGATCCAGTAGGAGTTGATCGGCGGCAGGGGGGTGAGCGCGAGGCTCTGGCCGGTCCCCGGCGCGCCGGGCGCGAAGCCGACGGTGAAGGGGTGCGCCCCGTCGAAGTCGGTCTCGTTGGCGATCGCCGCGTGCTCCCAGCTCAGGCTGTAGGCCGCCGCCGTGCCGCTGTTGCCGTCGTCGCCGGTGTCGGTCCAGGTGAGCTCGACGGTGGCCGCCCGGTTGTCCGTGAGGCTCGAGCTGACGGCCGGCGCGGCCGGCGCCTGCACGTCGACGGTGATCGGCACGATGTCCTCGATCGTGTTGCCCGCCGCGTCGGTCACGCGGGCGGTCAGATCCCCGACGCTGTCCTGGGCGATGACGACGTCCACCAGGCTCACGGTCTGCGGGGAGCTGGTGATGCTCACCGCGCTCACGAGGTCCGCGCCACCGAAGAGCAGGCGCAGGGTGCCGCCGATGGCGCCGGTGACCTCGAAGGTGAAGTCCGCCTCGAGGTTGCCGCCGGCGATCCCGTCCTGCACGACGGTGGTGCCCATCCAGGTGCCCGCGGCGAGGTAGCGGTTGGTCGCCGACACGAAGGTGAAGGCCGCGCCCACCGGGGCGGTGCGCGTGAGCCCGGGCGCCGTCACGTCCACCGAGGCGTCGAAGGTGGAGGTGGTGACGTTGCTGGCCGCGTCGACGATCCGCGCCATCACCGGCACCCCGGTGGCGCCGTCGGCCAGCCCCAGGAGGAAGGAGGCGTTGCCCGTGCCCGCGTCGCTGGCGACGGTGGTGACGAGGCTGCCCGAGACCCAGAGCTCGATGTCCCGACCGGCGCAGTCCGAGGTGGAGGCGGTGACGGTCGTCTGCAGGCCGGCGGTGCCCGGCTGCTCGTCGTCGCTCACCACGAAGGTGACGTTGGCGCTGGCGGGATCCAGCCAGCGGATGCTGCAGCCGAGGGTGTCGACGGTGATCTGCACCGGGCTGGAGACGCCGACGTTCCCGGCGGTGTCGGTGACCTCGGCCCGGACGTCGTAGGTGGCGTCCGAGAGGCTCACGGCCTCGGTCTGGGGCTGGCTGGCGGCGACGGTGCGGTTGGCCAGGGTGCCGCCGGTCCCCTGATCGACGAGGATCAGGGGGTTGCCGGTGGCGGCGCCCGCGACCTGGATCTGGAAGTCGACGCTGCCCACGTTGAGGGTCGTCCCGCCGGCCGGCGAGAGGATCGACACGGTGGGCGGCAGGGTGTCGACGGTGACGGCGCGCTCGGTGTTGGCCGGGTTGCCCACGGCGTCCTGGACCTGCACCCGCAGCTGGTGGCTGCCCTGGGTCAGGCTCTGCCCGGCGAGGCTCGCGGCGCCGCCGGAGAGGGTGGCGGTGCCGACCGTGCTCCCGTCCACCAGGAAGGTGACGGTCTGGCCGTCCTCTGCGTTGGAGACCACGGCGTAGGTGAAGTCGTAGTCGGCGGTGGCGGGGATGGCGTCGCCCGCCGCGTTCAGGTTGCTGCCCGCCGGGCCCGAGATGGCGATCGTCGGCGCGACCGTGTCCACGATCAGCGGCAGCTGCGCTTGGGGATCGGAGAGCGGCGGGTTCACCGAACGGTTGGGGTTGCCGGCCGCGTCGTAGACGGTGGCGACGAGGGCGTGTCCGCCCTGGGCCAGGGTCCCGCAGATCGTCGCGGTGCCGCCGGAGACGGTCGCGGTGCCGACCAGGGTGCCGGCCGCCGGGTTGTTGGTCTCGATCCGGGCCACCTGGCCATCGGCGTCCACCGCCGTGAGGGTGAGGCAGACCTGCCCCCCGCTCCCGGCGAGCTCGAGGGCGTTGATCGAGCCGGAGGGCGCCATGGTGTCGGTGTCCGCCACGAAGGTCAGCACGTCCGGAGGCGTGGTGTCGGCGCAGAGGGCCAGGGGCGCGGAGGAGCTGTAGTTCCCGGCCCGGTCGCGCACCTCGGCCTGCAGGGTCTGCACGCCATCGGCCAGGGTCGCCGGCAGGAAGACCGCGACGTTGCCCGAGACCGTCGACTCGTCGATCACGAAGGCCGAGGGGTTGCCCTGGCAGCTGCCGAGGCCGCTGCCCGGATCCACGCTCGTGCAGAGGGAGAGGGGCAGGCCGTCCTCGACCCCCACGGTGCTCACGTCCACCTGCAGCTGCAGCCCGGCGAGGGTGCCGTTCAGGTCGTCGAAGACGTTGAAGCAGGGAGGGAGGCTCGTGGGATCCGGGCGGGTGATGGAGACCACCGGGGCGCCCCGATCCACGGTCACCGTGACGCTGGACTCGGTGATGTTGCCGGCCGGGTCGGTGGCCACGGCCACCAGGCTGACCGTGTCGGTGTCACCGAGGGTCAGGGTCGTCCCGTTGAAGATGTGATCGACGGCGGCGGCGGCGGGAGAGATCGGTGATCCCTCGGCCGGCTTGCGGCTCCAGCCGGTGGCCCCGGTGTCGCCGAAGGTGTTGGTGACCAGCAGGGCCACGCTCCCGGCCGTCCCGACCCCGGAGAAGCTCACCCGCACGTTGCGCTGGAAGCCAGCGGTGCCGGAGGTGTCGTCGCCGTCGTTGAAGATCCGCCCGGTCAGGATGCCGGGGAAGGCGACGGTCGGGGCCAGGCGATCGACGCTCACGCTCACCGTGGCCGGGGTGCTGACGTTCCCGGCCTGATCGGTCGCGGTGAAGGTGAGGGTGCAGGTGGTCTGATCGTCGAGGGTCGGCCGCACGCGAGCCTCGATCTGCGTCCCGAAGACCCCGAAGGTCACCGGCAGGACGGTGGGCGCGGCGCCGCCGCAGCTCACCTCGAGCGAACCCGCGGAGCCGGCCTTCACCGAGCTGCCGGTGGAGGGATCACTGGCCGTCCCGACGAAGGCGATCTGGAAGCCCGCGGCGGCGCTGGCATCGGCGTCGGTGAGGTTGAAGGTCTTGCCGTCGGCGGGGGAGGAGATCACGGCCACCGGCGCCTCGAGGTCCACCTCGACGGTGGTGCTCAGGGCCGGCGCCTCGTCCACGCCGCCCACGTCGCAGGTCGCCTCGAGGAGGTTCGTGCCGTGGTTGCCGGCGGCGTCGGTGGAGAAGGTGACGCCGGAGAAGACCAACTCGCCGCCCGAGGCGGTGCCGGTGGACGTGGTGGTGGCGCCGGAGGGATCGGTCAGGGAGAGCTCGACGGTCGCGCCGTCGGCCGCGGAGGTGCGCACCCGCACGTCCGCCTGCACCCCGTCCGAGAGATCGGCGTTCTGGTCCGCCGGGGCGCCCAGAGAGGCTCCGTCGATGGGCTGGACCAGGTTGCAGGTCACCACGCCGGTGCTCACCGTCACGTTGATGGAGCGCTCGCCGGTGAGGCCGGAGACCGAGGTGGCGACTGCCCGCAGCCGGTGCGGACCCTGGGGCAGGTCCACGGCCGGGAAGATCGCCCGGAGGGAGGCGTTGGTGGCCACGGGCCCGATGGGCGCCCGGTAGACGAAGGTGCCGCCGTCGTCGTAGCCGATCTGGAGCACCACGGAGGCGCCCGCCGGCTTGTTGGGCACCTGGACGGTCACGTCGTACTGGAATCCCGGGGCGGCGGCCACGTCGTCGGCGAGGGTCAGGAAGAGGCCATCGCTGGGCTGGACGAAGACCACCTGGGGCGGGTTCGCGTCGATGGTCACGCTGACCGGGCTGCTGCTGACCGCGTTGCCCGCGACGTCGGCGGCGCTGGCGGTCAGGACGTGGGCGCCCGAGGGGAGGTTCAGGGCCAAGAGCGTGCCATCGGAGGCGACGCTGCCGCTGCCGGAGAGCCCGGTGTCGGTGCTCACGCTGACGATCTGCCCGTCCTCGAGGCAGGTGGTGACCACCTCGACGGCGACCGAGGTGTCGTAGAGGGTCGCGCCGTCCTGCGGGAGGGCGATGGTGATCGCGGGCGGAGAGATGTCGACGGTGAAGCTCACCGGCGCGCTGTCGAGGCCGGTGCCGCCCACGTCGATGGTGGCGGTGCAGGTGGCGAGGGCGCCCTCGCAGGGGAGGGAGGCGAAGGTGACCTCCACCCGGGCCGTCCCGGCGGCGCCGAGGCTGCCGGCGCCGGTCCCCGACGCGCCGGTGCAGACCACGCTCACCGCCGAGCCGGCCGGGAGGCCGGGCGCCGAGACGTCCACCGGCACGGTGGTGTCGGTGACGCCGGAGGATGCGCGGTTCACCAGCGCGCCCGCGGCGGGCGCGGCGATGGTGACCTGCTCGCTGCCGGTGGAGAGGACGAACTCCACCGGGCCGTCGGTGCCGACGTTGCCGGCGGGATCACCGATCGCGACCTCGGTGGACCAGGCGCCGTCGGCGTCGAGGGTGACCTCGAGGAGGTAGCGGTTGGCGTTGGTGGGATCGACGCAGCCGTCCACCCCCACGACGCAGGAGGCGGTGGCGGTGGCCCCGGTGTCCAGGTTGGTGAGGAGCAGGTCGATCTCGGCCGAGCGCTCGGGCTGCTGGGGGTCGGGGGTGACCTCCAGGCCGGGCGCCTCGACGGTGACGTCGATCTGGATGCCGTTGGTGGCGTCGCCGTCCTTGTCCGACGCGAGCCCGAGGAGGATGCCCGAGGTCGGGAAGAGCATCACCGGCGCGGGGCGCAGGGAGTCGACGTGGTAGTCCACCGGGGCGGAGAGGCCCGAGGGGCTGCCGGCCCCGGCCGGGCGCACCTCGACCTGCACCCGCACGGCCTCACCGTCGGGCAGGGTCACGGCGCCGAAGTCCACCGAGGTCGTGGTCACGTCCACCGTCGCGAGGTCCGCACCCTCGACCATCAGCACGGCCTGGCCGCCCTGGCAGTCGGGGGTGGTGGCCCCGAGGAGGGCCTGGATGCCGTTCGCTGCGTTCCCGTCCTCGTCGGGCACCGCGGTGCGGCCCGGCAGCCGGGGGGTGTCACCGTCGAGGTTGAAGACCACCGCGCCCTCGGGGCTGAGCCGCACCTCGCAGGAGGGGGTGTCGACGATCACCCGCACCTGATCGCTCCAGGAGCCCGCCGCCGCGGTCACGGTGGCGACCAGGAGGTTCGCGCCCTCGCTGAAGGTGACGGAGGGGAAGGTGGTGGTCGGGCCGGCGAAGACCACCGAGGGCAGCCCCCGGCCGTCGATGGTGAGGTTGGCGGGGGTGCCCGTGAGATCCTCGCTGCACTGCACGACCACGTCGTGCTGGAAGCCGCGGGTGCCGGGATCGGCGTCGTCCGCCTCGCCGAGGGTGGAGTCGGCGACCGGCTGGACGAAGGCGCAGTCGAGGGTGACCGGGCGCTCCACCGCCACGGTGACGGTGTCGTTGGCCGCCAGCTCGCTCTCGCGGTCCCGCACCGAGACCGTGATCCGGGCCAGCCCGTCCGCGGGATCGCCGACCACGGTGACCGCCGGGAAGGAGATGGTCGTCCCCACCACGAAGCCCGGCACGGCGAGGTTGGCGTCCTCGTTGACGATCACCGAGGCGCCGGAGCCGTCCTCGACGTTCTCGACGGTGGCTTCGACCGGGATCTGGATCCCCACCCGGCTGGGGTCGACGTCGTCGTCCAGGGTGATCACCTGCGCCTCGGTGGGGCTGGTGATGTTGATGACCGGCTCCTTGCCGCCCTTGCCGCACTTGCAGCCGGTCAGCGGCAGCAGGACGACCAGCAGGAACATGAACGCCGAACTCAGGTGACGCATGAGCACAACTCCCTCGAGATTGGAGACAGCGGCGCTCGATCAGGATGTAGCGCGCGTACCTCTTTCCCTCCCGCGCGCCCGATCCTCTGGACCAGCGCCAATCAGAGGGATCCTAGCGGATATCGGTCGCTCTTGTCCCGATTCGGGGGGAGGGGCGCGCCGAGGGGCGCCCGCCCCCTGGCTTCAGCCCCGAGCGGCCAGGACCAGGAGCCCGCTCTCGATCAGCTTGCGGGCGAAGACCAGGACGTCGTCCCGGGCCTCGGGGAGCTCGACCTCGTAGCGCTCGCAGAGGGCCTGCGCGAGCTGCTCGAGGGAGGTGGAGCCGTCCATGCGCTCCCAGAGGAAGGGGCCGACGCCGGTCAGGGCGTGCATGACCCCCTCCGCGGGCTCGACCACGATGGTCTCGCCCTCGTACTGCTCGAACGCCAGCCCCTCCCGGGGCCTCGGGCAGGCCCCGAGAGACAGGCTGGCTTTCGTCCCCCGTCCGGCCAAGGCCTAGGCCTTGGCCTTCTTGATCTCCTCGATCAGCTCGGGGATGGCCTTGAAGAGGTCCGCCACGAGGCCGTAGTCGGCCACCTGGAAGATCGGGGCCTCCTCGTCCTTGTTGATGGCCACGATGACCTTGGAGCCCTTCATGCCAGCGAGGTGCTGGATGGCGCCGCTGATGCCCGCGCCGATGTAGAGGTCGGGCGCGACCACCTTGCCGGTCTGGCCGATCTGGTACTCGTTCGGAGCCCAGCCGGCGTCGACCACCGCGCGGGTGGAGCCGATGGCGGCGCCCAGCTCATCGGCCAGGGCCTCGATGATGCCGAAGTCGCCCTTGGTGCCGCGGCCGCCGGCCACGACCACGTTGGCCTCGGTGAGGGCGGGGCGCTCGGACTTCACCAGCTCGAGGCCGGCGAAGGTCACCTTGGCGGCGCCGGCGTCGAGCTCGACGTCGAACTTGGCCACCTCGGCGCTGCCCCCCTCGGCGATGGGCTCGAACTCGGTGGGCCGGCAGGTGAAGACCTTCTTGGCGGTGGTGATCTCCACCTCGGCCATGACCGCGTCCGCCCACATGGGCCGGGTCAGCTTGTTGCCGTCGACGGCGACCACGTTGGTGGCCATGCCCGCGTCGAGGCGCGCGGCCACGCGCGGGAGGTAGTCGCGACCCTGCACGGTGCTGGCCGCACCGATCCAGGTGGCGTCGGTGGCGTTGGCCAGATCGGCCACGGCCTTCGCCATGTGCTCGGAGAGCCCATGCTCGAGGGCGTCGTGCTCGACCACGTGGACCTTGGCGACGCTGCGGGCGGCCAGATCGGCGGCCAGCCCCTCGACGCCCTTGCCCAGGAGCGCGACCTCGAGGGAGAGGCCGTTGGCGTCGGCGATCTGCTTGCCGCAGGTCAGGGCGCTGTAGGTGGCGGCGAG
The DNA here is from genome assembly GCA_029210625.1 of Deltaproteobacteria bacterium. Classification (NCBI taxonomy): domain Bacteria; kingdom Pseudomonadati; phylum Myxococcota; class Myxococcia; species Deltaproteobacteria bacterium. Next base: position 96,202 of record JARGFU010000014.1, read on the forward strand.
GATCTTGCCTTCGCGATGCTCGGCGATGATGAGAACGGATGCCATGATGTTTCTTCCTTTGTTCCGATTCTGTGGGGAGCGCTAGAGGACCTTCGCCTCGCTCTTGAGCTTGGCGACGAGGGTCGGCACGTCGGGGACGATCTCGCCACCGGCCCGCTCCGGGGGCGGCTTGAGGCCGAGGACCTTCACCGGCTCGTCCAACGCGACGCCCAGACCACCGGCGTCGATCTCCTTCAGCTCCTTCTTCTTCGCCTTCATGATCCCGGGGAGGGAGGCGTACCGCGGCTGGTTGAGCCGCAAGTCGCAGGTGACCACCGCCGGGAGGGAGAGGGAGAGATCCTCGAGGCCGCCGTCGACCTCGCGGGTGACCTTCAGGGCGCTCCCGTCGAACTCGAGGCCGGGCTTCTTCGCCTTCTCCTCATCGGACTCGAGCGAGGCCCGCTTGCTGGCCTGGGTCGCCAGGGCCCAGCCGAGGCGCTCGGCCAGCCGCTGCCCGGCCTGACCCTGATCGTCGTCCACCGCCTGCTTGCCCATCAGGACGAGGTCGGGAGACTCCTCCTCGACCACCTTCTGGATGAGGCGGGAGGCCACGTCGGCGCCGACGATGCCCGCGGTCTTCACGAGCACACCGCGATCGCCGCCCATCGCGAGGGCGGAGCGGATCTCGGCCGTGGTCTCGGAGCCACCCACCGAGAGGACGACCACCTCGCCGCCGTGGGCATCCTTTAGTCGCAGCGCCTCTTCCACCGCGATCTCGTCGAAGGGATTGACCTTGTAGTTGATGCCGTCGGTCACGATGCCGGAGCCATCCGGCTTGACCTTGATCTTGGACTCGGGGTCCTCGACACGCTTGACGGTGACCAGGATCTTCACGATGAACCTCGCTGGTTGATTTCTCTAGTAATATTGAGAGCTTGTATGCCCGGATCGATCGATCCGCGCTGGCACCCTAGACCGCCCGTTCGGAGGGGTCAAGACACCCTGCCGCGGCGCGTCAGGTCCCCCCCACCCCGCGGTCTGCCCGGCCGTGGCGGTCGCTTGACAGGGATCGAGCGTGCACCGGACACTGAGCCCTCAAGATCGGCCGTACCCACGTCGAGGAGGGAAGGGAGGCCGGAGCGAGCGCGCGGGCTCCGTTTCGTGACGGAGCCGGCCCGGTGATGCTCCGTTCGGCCCGGAGCCTCCGATCACCGGGAGTGCAAATGAACAGGCTCGCAGCCCCCCTTCTCGCCACCACCTTCCTCACCGCCCTCGTGGCCCTCACCGGCTGCCCGGGGGGCGGAGGGGGCGACACCCCGACCATCACGGTGACGGCGGCCCCCCTGACGGTGCTCGCGGACGGCGTCAACACGGTCACGATCAACGTCTCGGCGGCGATGGAGAACGGTGACCCGGCCACGGGCCTCCTGGTCCTCACCACCGACCGGGGCAGCCTCGATGGGGGCGGCAAGAGCCTGACGGCCACCCTCGCGAACGGCACCATCCCGCCGGTGGTCCTCACCACCTGCAACAGCTTCACCGACGCGAGCTGCGCCGGGACGGCGCGGGTGCGCGCGGCCATCGGCCCAGTCTCGAGCACCGCCTCGATCGTCTTCGAGGAGTGGCGCCGGGAGGTGAACTGCGAGGACACGATCGACGACGACGAGGACGGCCTCACCGACTGCGCCGACACCGACGACTGCGCCGACGGCCTGGCGCTCACCAACGGCATGGTCTGCAGCGGCGGCGCGAACGTCTGCCAGCCCACCGACGCCGGCGGCAACGTCGTGGCGGCCGAGACCACCGAGGCCACCTGCGGCGACGGCGTGGACAACGACTGCGACGGGGTCGCGGACTGCGACGACTCCGACTGCGAGGCCCGGGCCTGCTCGGCCAACGACGAGATCTGCACCGCCGGCTCCTGCGCCTGCTCCAACAGCGGGGTCGAGGCCTCCACGGTGGGTGACTGCTACGACGGCATCGACAACGACTGCGACGGCCTCGTCGACGGCCAGGATCCGGACTGCCTCGGCCGCGCCTGCAGCGTCAGCGGTCAGCGCTGGGGCGATCCCGCGGGCACCGGCACCGTCACCTGCGACTGCTATCAGGATCAGGACCCCGAGGCCGCCTGCCAGGACGGCTTCGACAACGACTGCGACGGCGTCGCCGACTGCGCCGACTCGGACTGCGACATGGCGGCCTGCGACGATGCCGCCCAGGCCCCGAACGACGTGGGCCTGACCTGCGGCTTCGCGGTGGCGGACTGCGTCTGCGCCACCGACCCGCTGGGCACCGGCATCGAGGCCGCCTGCAACGACGGCGTGGACAACGACTGCGACGGCCTCACCGACTGCGAGGACGCGGTGAACTGCACCGGCCAGGCCTGCGCCGCCAACGGCATGGTCTGCGACACCTCCTCCCCTTCCGTCTGCGCCTGCCCGGGCGGGACCGTCGAGGCCAACTGCGGGGACAGCGCCGACAACGACTGCGACGGCCTCTACGACTGCGAGGACCCCGACTGCCAGCCCAAGACGAGCCCGGTCACCCCCGGTCAGGTCTGCGGCGCGAACGGCCTCACCTGCAACGCGCTGGGCGCGTGCGCCTGCCCCGGCGGTGAGATCTCCGAGACCACCTGCAACGACAACAACGACAACGACTGCGACGGCCTGCGCGACTGCGCCGACCCGAACTGCGACATCCTCACCTGCGCCGGCTGCGGAGCCCCCGGCGGCTGCATCTGCGACGCCGCCACCACGGCCTGCGTGGCCGACCCCGGCCTGAACCGCCTGACCTTCACGGCCAACAAGAACCGGGTCATCGCGGCCTACGCCGGTGCCACCCCTGCCGTCGAGGTGACCCTCACCGCCATCGTCGAGGACAACGGCGGCCCCGTCTCCGGCTACAGCGTCGACTTCAGCGTGCCCCAGGGCACCCTCTTCGAGTCGGGCACCTCCCTCTACACCGGCACCACCGACGCCAACGGGCAGGTGATCGTCCACTGGCGCCCCGAGAACCAGGTCGGCAAGCTGGTCGCCGCCGAGGCCACCATCGTCACCGATCCCGGCACCGGCTCGACCACCACCAAGCAGGTGCTGGTCGACGTCATCGGCCTCGACAACGTCCTGGTGGAGGACGTGCAGTTCACCACCATGGGCGCCCGGGACTCCGGCTGGCAGGAGACCAACGACATCTCCTTCCGGGTGCTGGGCACCAACGGCACGGACACCGGGCTGACCATCCCCGACGGGGTGCCCGTGAACTTCACCCTCTCCAACACCGGCGCGGGCGGCCTCACCCTGACCCAGTTCACCGGCTCGACCGTCTCCGGCCTGGTCAACACCACCGCCATCTCGGGGACCCAGGCCGTGCCCTTCACGGTGACCGCCACCGTGAGCATCGTCGGGAACACCGACACCGCCACCACCGGGACGATCAACATCGTCGGCGCCAAGCCGAACTATCAGGGCTTCACCTTCTCCTGCGCCAAGAAGAACGTGAACGGCCTGGGCGACTTCCCCAACGACTCGAACTTCTCCTCCACCAACGTCACGGTCTCGGTGGCCTGCTCGGTGAACGTCTCCGACCGCTGGAACAACCCGGTGGCCGCGGCGGCGGGCGTCTCGGTCCTCTTCACCACCGAGGCGGGCACCATCGAGACCAACAAGGCGGTGACCAACGGCACGGCCTCCACGTCCTTCCGGACCACGGGCGGCCTCCCCTTCGACACCAGCCCCATCGCCAACGAGCCGAACTGGAGCCACACCTTCAACTCGGTCACCAAGGTCCGCAACCCGCGGGACGGCTTCTACACCCTCATCGCCTACGTGACCGGTGAGGAGGCCTTCACCGACGCCAACGGCAACGCCGTCTACGACGCCGGCGAGCAGTGGATCGACCTCGGCGAGCCCTTCGTCGACCGGGACGACAGCGGCGCCTGGGAGACGGGCGAGTTCTTCTTCGACAGCAACACCAACGGCAGCTACGACGGCCCGAACGGAACCTGGGACGCCCAGACCACCATCTGGGACGAGACCCGGATCGTGGTCAGCGGCTGCTGCGGCGACGAGGGCGTGCCCGGCCTCGGCTTCCAGAGCAACTTCGGGGACATCGCCGACGGCGGGAACTCCACCTCCCTGCTGCGGGTCTCCGACATCAACATGAACCCGATGGCGGGCGGCACCGCCCTCACCGTGGGTCCGGTCACCCCGAGCCCCCTCTCCCGCGCCGAGTTCCCCGACGGCGCCGTGAACCGCTCCATCCCCGACGTCTGGGGCATGGCCTGGGTCGAGAGCACCGACTGCAGCGCCGCACCCCAGTGCGTCCACGCCACCTCGATCTCCTTCCCGCCCTCGTCGGGCTACGGCTACGAGGTGAACGTCACTGCCCGGGACGGCACGGCCAACAACGGCAACTGCAAGCCGATCACCGCCCCCACCTGCACCCAGGCGGGCGCGGTCTGCGTCGACACCGGCACCGTCGGGGACGACATCGGCGAGTGCCAGGTGCAGCAGGCCTTCACCGTCCGGGCCCAGGCCGGCCCCTGCAGCCCCCTCTCGATCTACACGGCGACCGGCACCGTCGACTGACGACGGGCCGGCCGCGGCCGCCCTCCCCCGCGTCGCCTCGCGAGCCCTACCGCTGCGAGGCGGCGTGGTCAGCCAGGAACTTCTCCAGGCCGCTCACGGTGAGGGGGTGGTGCGCCAGCTGCTGGATCACCTTGTAGGGGATCGTCGAGACGTCGGCGCCCATCCGGGCCGCCTCGAGGACGTGGACCGGGTGGCGCACGCTGGCCACCAGCACCTCGGTCTCGAAGGCGTAGTTCTGGAAGATCGTCACGATGTCGGCGATGAGCGCCATGCCGTCGGTGGAGATGTCGTCGAGGCGGCCGACGAAGGGCGAGACGTAGGTCGCGCCGGCCTTGGCGGCGAGCAGGGCCTGCACCGGGTGGAAGCAGAGGGTGACGTTGGTCTTGATGCCCTCGTCGGTCAGGGTGCGGGTCGCGGTGAGGCCGTCGACGGTCAGGGGGAGCTTCACCACCACGTTGGGAGCCAGGGCCGCGACCTTGCGGGCCTCCTCGATCATCTCCGGCGCCGTGGTCGAGAGGCACTCGGCCGAGACCGGCCCGGGGACGGTCTCGCAGATCTCCTTGATGACCTCCTCGAAGGAGCGGCCGGTCTTGGCGATCAGGCTCGGGTTGGTGGTCACACCGTCGAGGAGCCCCATGGCGGCGGCGCTGCGGATCTCGTCGATGTCGGCGGTATCGATGAAGAGCTTCATGGGGGTCCTCTCTCGCGGGGGTCGGGGGGTGGGTCTTCGGGCGCGCAATGTGATGGCAGCCGCGCCATCGGTCAACCTCGACGTCCGGGTGGCCCTTTCGGCCCCCATGAGCGACATTCTGACCCATGAGTTCCGACCCCGAGCGCGTCTCTCCGGATCCCGGTGATCGGGTGCGCTACGCCGAGCAGGTGCTGCGCACCGAGTCCGAGGTGATCGGCGCGGTCATCGGCGAGCTCGACGAGAGCTTCGACGCGGTGGTGGACGTCATCCTGGCCTGCGAGGGCCGGGTGGTGGTCGCCGGGATGGGCAAGCCGGGCTTCGTGGCCCAGAAGCTCTCGGCCACCCTGGCCTCCACCGGCACCCCCTCGCTCTACCTCCACCCCGCCGAGGCCCTCCACGGGGACCTCGGGCGGGTGGTGCCCGCCGACGTCCTGCTGATCCTCTCCCACTCCGGCGAGACCGACGAGGCGCTGCAGCTCCTGCGGGCGGTGCGCCGGGTGGGCATCGTCGCGGTGGTCGCCCTCACCGGCGAGCGGAGCTCGACGCTGGCCCGCGGCGCCGATCACGTCCTCTCCATCGGCCGGGTCTCGGAGGCCTGCCCCCTGGGCCTGGCCCCCACCGCCTCGTCGATCGCCCTGCTCGCGCTGGCGGACGCCCTCGCGATGACGGTGCTCGAGGCGCGGGGCTTCGATCGCGAGGCCTACGCTCGCCTCCACCCGGGCGGCAGCCTCGGCCGCAAGCTGATGAAGGTCGAGGAGATCATGCGGCAGGGAGAGGCCCTGCCCCTGGTCGACGCGAGCGCCCCCCTCTCCGCCGCCCTCGGGGTGATGACCCGCACCCCGGGCCGCCCGGGCGCCGCCCTGATCGTCGGCGAGGACGGACGCCTCGCGGGGATCTTCACCGACGGCGATCTGCGCCGCCTGGTCGAGGCCGGCGAGGTCGACTTCGAGCGGCCGGTGGCCGCGGTGATGGGGGCCCACCCCCGCTGCACCAGCCCCGGGGCGCCGGTGGAGGAGGCCGCGGCCCTCCTCTCGGAGGCGAGGGTGGATCAGCTGCCGGTCACCGACGCCGAGGGGAGGCCGGTCGGCCTCCTCGACGTGCAGGATCTCCTCGCGGCCCGGATCCTCTGAGGCGCCGGGCCGGCGGGCCGCTACTTCCCGCCCGCGAGCCGCTCGAGGCGCGCGTCGACGCCCGCCGCCGTGGCGTAGGCCGGGTCCGCCTTCTGCGCCTCCCGGTAATGGTTCCCGGCGGCCTCCAGGTCACCGCGCCGCTCGTGGAGGGTGCCGAGGACCTGCTGAGCCCGGGCGTTCGGGCCGAGGTCGAGGGCCGCCGCGGCCAGCTCCATCGCCTCCTTCGCGCGCGCCTCGTCGCCGGCGAGGGCCTGGGCCTTCAGCGACATCGCGGCGCCGTGCGCGGGCGCCATCGCGAGGAACTGGTCACAGATGGCGATCGCGTCGGCGGGCCGCCCCTTCATCAGCAGCTTCACCACCTCGACCAGGGCCGGCGGGAGACCGGCGACGAGGGCGGGGGCGGGCTCGGCGCTGCCCTGCGGCGCGCCCCCGGGGACCTTGCCTCCCTGGCGGGCCGCGGCGGCGGCGGCGGCGTCCATCGGCGGGTGCCCCGCCGGCAGGCCGCTCAGGTTCATCATCGAGTCGAGCGCGCCGCGGACCTGCGCCGCGCGGGGGTGATCCGGCGCGAGCTCCAGGAAGTGCTGCCAGGCCTTCACCGCCTTCTCGCCGACGCTCTTGCCCGGGCCGCCCTGGCGGTTGTTGAAGACCACCGCGCCGTAGAGGAAGTTGGCCTCGGCCATGTCGGGGGCGATCTGCAGGGCTCGGTCGATGTCGGCCAGGCCCCGCTCGACCTGCTCCAGCACGGCCCAGCTGCTGCCGCGGCGGGCGTAGGCCGCGGCCACCGGCTGGAGCGCCGCCCGGTAGCAGGCCAGCGCCCGCTCCGGGGGACCCTCACGCCTCAGACCCTCGGCGACGTTCACCGAGCGCTCGAAGCCCTTGGCCTCCGCGCGGGAGGCGCAGATGCCCGGGAGCTCCCCGGCGTAGGGCTCGCGATCACCGACCTCGCCGGCGAGGGCGTCGAAGGCCTCGAGGGCCGGCGCGGCCTTCTCGATGGCCTGCCGGTACCAGTCGATCGCCTCGGGGTAGCGGCCGTTCTCGTAGTAGAGGGAGCCGAGGGAGGCGAGGATGCCCACCGGGTTCTCCAGCCCCTCGAGCTCGGCCTTGCGCTCCTCGACCTGCTTGAGCTGCTCGGCCCGCGGACCACCGGCGGCGACGCCGCCCCCCTGCACCAGGGCGGGCTCCCGGGGCACGACCTCCGGCGCCTCGCAGCCGGCCAGCAGGGCGAGGAAGAGGATCGACGAGACGACTCGAGCGGTGTTCGGTGCGATCACGGTCTGGCTTCCTATCATCGGCGGGGGCGGGCTCGCTACTCACCACCCGCCGGAGCCGGGCGGGCGGCGCCCTGGTGGGCCACGGCGACGCCGGAGAGGACGATGGCGGCGCCCGCGATCTGCGACCAGCCGATGGGCTCGGCCAGGAGCAGGGCGCCCCAGAGGATGGAGAGGACCGGCTGCAGCAGGAGGGTGACCGAGGTCAGCGCCGCCGGGATGCGGTGGATGGAGGAGGCCAGGAGCAGCCAGCCCCCGACGTGGGAGCCCAGGGCCAGGCAGAGGAGCCAGAGGTTCGCCTCGAGGCCCTCCGGCACCGCGGCGACGCCGTCGACCACCGCCCCGATGCCGGTGACCAGCGCGGCCCCGAAGGTCAGCGAGGCGACCACGGCGAGGGTCGAGAGGGCCGGCCGGCGCAGACGGGCCCACCGCAGGGTCAGGAGGTAGGCGGTGTAGAAGAGCGCGGTGACCACGCCGAGGAGGACGCCGAGGGGGACCGAGGCGCCCTGCGCCACCGGGCGCCCCACCACCCCCAGCAGCCAGACCCCGGCGAAGACCACCGGCACGCCGAGCCAGAAGAGGAGGCGCGGCCGCTCGCGGAAGACGAAGATGCCCAGGATCCCCACGCCGACCAGCTGCAGGTTGGGCAGCACGGTGGCCAGGCCGGCGCCGATGCGGACGATGGAGCCGTGCCAGGCCAGGAAGTCCGCGCCCAGGAGCATCCCCGCGACGAGGGTGCCCGGGAAGAAGAGATCGGCGAGCCGCTCGCGGCGCGCGAGCGCCACGATCGCGAGGAAGATCGCCGCGTAGCCGGTGCGCCAGAAGGCGGACTGCACCGCCGGGACCTCCGAGAGGCGCACGAAGATCGCCGAGAAGGAGATGCAGAGCACGCCGGTCCAGGCGCGCAGGAGGACGCCCCGCAGCTCACCCGCAGCCAGGGGGCTCATCCCTCCTCCAGGGCGTCGAGGAGGGGGCGCAGGTAGCCCCGCCCGAGGCCGGGGTGGGGCAGCCGCAGGTGCGCGTCCAGGTGCCGCCGCTCGTCGTAGGCGAGGAGATCGAGATCGAGGATCCGGGGCCCCCAGCGCCGGTGGTGTGCGCGGCGGCCGAGGCGCCGCTCGATGGCCTGGAGCAGGGCCAGCAGGGTCGGCGCCGGGAGCGAGGTGCGCAGGCGCAGGAGCTGGTTGGCGAAGACCGGCTGGGTGGGGCCGAGGGCCGCGCTGCGCTCGACCGGGGACGCGGCCAGGAGGGTGACGCCGGGCTCCCGCGCGAGGGCCTGCCGGGCGGCCTCGAAGATCCGCTCGGCCGGGCCGAGGTTCGAGCCCAGGGAGAGCAGGGCCGTCCGCTCGACCCCCGTCATCTAGCGGGCCCGGTCGACGACCGGGTTCTCCAGCACCCCGACCCCCTCGACCTCGACCTCGACCCGGTCGCCGGCGACGATCGGCCCGACGCCGGGCGGCGTGCCGGTGAGGAGGAGGTCGCCGGGCTCGAGGGTCATCACCTGGGCCACGAAGTGGAGGAGGTGACGCACGTCGAAGATCAGCTGGCCGGTGTGCCCCTCCTGGCGCAGCTCGCCGTTCACCCGGCAACGCACGGCCCGCCGGGCCAGCGGATCCTCTCCGGTGACCAGCTCGGGTCCCAGGGCACAGAAGGTGTCGAAGCCCTTGGCCCGGGTGAACTTCCCCTCCCGCTTCTGCAGGGCGCGGGCGGTCACGTCGTTGGCGGCGCAGAGGGCGAAGGCCGCCTCGAGCGCCTCCGCGGGCGTGCACCCCGGCCCCAGCCGCCGCCCGACGACCACCGCCAGCTCGCTCTCGTGGTGCACCTCACCCACGCCGGGGGGCAGCTCGATGGCGCCGCCGGGGCCCACCACGCTGCTCGGGGGCTTGAGGAAGAGGAGGGGCTCCGCGGGGACCTCGTTGCCCAGCTCGGCGGCGTGGGCGGCGTAGTTGCGGCCCACGCAGACGATCTTGGTGGGGGTGGCGGGCGCCAGCAGCGCGAGCCCGGCGCGGTCGCGGGGCTCGCCCGCCGGGGCGCCTCCGGCCCAGGGGGCGGCGTCGAGGGGCTGCACCCTCCCCTCCTCCAGCCGCCCCCAGCGCGGCGCGTCCCCGTCCAGGAAGCGGAGGTAGCGGGCGCTCGAGGTGCTCATGATCAGCTCCCGAAGCCGAGGACCTCGGCCATCCCGTAGAGCCCGGCCGGCTGCTCGGCCACCCAACGGGCCGCGCGCACCGCGCCCCGGGCGAAGGTGTCCCGGGAGCCCGCCCGGTGGGTGATCTCCAGGCGGTCACCGTCCCCGAAGTAGTAGACGGTGTGCTCGCCCACCACGTCGCTGCCGCGCAGGGCGTGGACCCCGATCTCGCGGCGCGGGCGCTCGCCCACGTTCCCCCGCCGGCCGAAGACGCCGACCTGGCCGAACTCGCGGCCGAGGGCCTTCGCCACCACCTCGCCCAGGCGCAGGGCGGTGCCCGAGGGCGCGTCCTTCTTGCCCCGGTGGTGGGCCTCGAGGATCTCGACGTCGTACTCGTCGCCGAGGACCTCGGCGGCGATCCGCGAGAGCGCGATCATCAGGTTCACGCTGGTGCTCATGTTGGGCGCCATCACCACCGGCACCTTCGTCGCGGCGGCCTCGACCGCCGCGCGGGTGGCGTCGTCGAAGCCGGTGGAGCCGACGACCAGGCCCAGGCCCCGCTCGGCGGCCACCGCGGCGTGCACCGCCGAGGCCTCGGCGGTGGTGAAGTCGATGATCACCCGCGCCCTCTCGCCGGCCGCGTCGAGGGCGTCGGTGAGGACGTCGTGGACCGGGATCTCGACCGCGCCGATGCCGGCGGCGAGGCCGGCGTCGAGGCCGACGTGGCTCGAGCCGGGGCGGTCGGTGGCCGCCACCAGGGCCACGCCCTCGATGTCGTGGAGGTGATGGATGATCCGGCCGCCCATCCGGCCGGTGGCGCCGGTGACGACCACGCCCAGCGTGCTCATGCGGTCTCCTCCAGTGCGTCGTACGCCGCCCGCGCCGCGGCCAGGGTCTTCGCCGAGGCCGGCGCGAGGGGCGCCCGCAGGGTCGGGCCCATCCGGCCGAGCTCGGCCAGCAGCCCCTTCACCGGGATGGGGTTGGCCTCGAGGAAGAGGGTGCCGATCAGGGGCAGGAGCGCGGTCTGCAGCCGGCGGGCCTGCTCGAGCTCGCCGGCCTGGAAGGCCTTCACCAGGGCCACGGTCTGGCGCGGCGCCACGTTCGCGATCACCGAGATCACGCCGTCGCCGCCGCAGGCCAGGAAGGGCAGGATGGTGAAGTCGTCCCCCGAGAGGAGGGAGAAGTCGGGGCCGAGCTGATCCCGCAGCTCCATGGCCTTCTCCATGCTCCGGGAGGCGTCCTTGATGGCCACGACCCCCTCGAGGGCCGCCAGGCGGACGATAACCTCCCGGCTCATGTCGGTGCCGGTGCGGCCGGGGACGTTGTAGAGCACCACCGGCAGGCCCACCTCGGCCACCGCCCGGTAGTGGAGCTCGAGGCCGTCGGCGTTGGGCTTGTTGTAGTAGGGGGTGACCACCAGGGCCGCCTCCACCCCCAGCGCCGCCACCTTCTCGGTGAGCTGCACGCTGCGGCGGGTGTCGTTCGAGCCGGTGCCGACGATCACCGGGACCCGGCCGTCGGCGGCGGCGGTCACCGTGCGCGTGATGGCGAGGGTCTCCTCCTCGTCCATCGTCGCGCCCTCGCCGGTGGTCCCGCAGGCCACCAGCCCGGTCACCCCCTCGTCGATCATCCAGCCACAGAACGTGGCGAGGGCGTCGTGATCGACGCTCCCGTCCCTTGCGAGGGGGGTGACGATGGCGGGCCAGACTCCTTCGAGCTTCTTCATCGCAGCGGACCTCTTCGTTCCTTCGGGGGCCCTGGTTTCAGCGCGGCAGGCGGCGCTCGCCCCGGATCAGATCACCGGTCGTCTCTCGAACCCGGGCCAGGTGGACGCTCTTCCCGTCGACCAGCAGCTCGGCCGCGCGGGGCCGCCCATTGTAGTTGCTGGACATCGTGAAGCCATAGGCGCCCGCCGACATCACGGCCAGCAGCTCGCCCGCCTTCACCGGCGGCAGCGTGCGGTTCTGGGCCAGGAAGTCGCCGGACTCGCAGATGGGGCCGACCACGTCCACGACCTCCGTGGCGTCGCTCGTGGGGGCCTTCACCGGGAGGATGCTGTGGTGAGCGCCGTAGAGGGCGGGCCGGGCCAGGTCGTTCATGCCCGCGTCCACGATGACGAAGCGCCGCTCGCCCTGCTGCTTCACGTGGAGGACCCGGGTCAGGAGGATGCCGGCGTTGCCCGCGATCACCCTCCCCGGCTCCACCAGCACCTCGAGCCCGGGCAGATCCGCGAGCACCTCGCCCACCGCCCGGCCCCACTCCCGGGGGTGCGGTGGCACCTCCGCGTCGTAGGTGATGCCCAGGCCGCCGCCGAGATCGATGTGCTCGATGGCGTGCCCCTCGGCGCGCAGCTCGAGCACCAGGGTCTTCACCTCCTCGAGGGCGTCCACGAAGGGGGAGAGCTCGGTGAGCTGGGAGCCGATGTGGCAGTCGATGCCGCAGATGCGGATCCCCCGCATCCGGCGGGCGCGGGCGTAGAGGCGCCGCGCCTCCTCGAGGGGGATGCCGAACTTGTGGGTCCGCAGCCCGGTGGAGATGTAGGGGTGGGTCTTGGGATCGACGTCGGGGTTCACGCGCAGGGAGACGGGCGCGACCTTGCCCGCGCGGCGCGCCACCCGGGCGAGGAGCTCGAGCTCGCTCTCGCTCTCGACGTTGAAGACCTTGATCCCCACCTCGAGGCCCAGGGCCAGCTCGTCCTCCCGCTTGCCGACCCCGGAGAAGACGATCTTCGAGGCCTTCCCGCCGGCCTTGCGCACCCGCAGGATCTCTCCGCCCGAGACGACGTCGAAGCCCGCGCCCTTGCGGGCGAGGACGTCGAGCACGGCGAGGTTCGAGTTCGCCTTCACCGAGTAGCAGACCAGGTGGCGCTGCCCGGCGAGGGCCTCGTCCATGGCCTCGTAGTGCCGCTCGAGGGTCGCCCGGCTGTAGACGTAGCTCGGGGTGCCGTGCTCGCGGGCGAGCTGGGTGAGGGAGACGCCCTCCGCGTGGAGGCGCCCACGGCGGTAGCTGAAGTGGTGCATGGCTACTCGGCCTCGGCCTCGCCGCCGGCGTCCGCTCCGGGCTCCTCCTCGTCGGCCGCGTCGGCCTCGGGGGCCGGCGGCGCCTCGCGCTCCTCGGCCGACGGCTGCTCGACAGGCGGGCGGGGCGGAGCCTTGATGCCGCAGGCGCCCAGGGTGAGGAGGAGGACCGCGAGGAGGAGGCGGCGCACTAGAGCACCTTCTTCCAGCGCTTCACCTCGGCCCGCACCCGCTTGGGCGAGGGACCGCCGAGGTGGTCGCGGCGGCGGAGGCTGGTCCGGGGATCGAGCACCTTGGTGAGGCCCTCGTCGAAGCCGGGGTGGAAGCCTCGCAGGGTGGCGAGGTCCACCTCGTGGAGCTCGAGCCCCTCGAGCTCGCAGTAGGTGACCAGCTCACCCACGGCCCGGTGGGCGTCCCGGAAGGGCGCGCCCTGCTCGACGAGGTAGTCGGCGGCGTCGGTGGCGGTGGGGTAGGCGGAGGCGAGGGCCCGGAGCATCCGCTCCTCGTGGAAGGTGGCGGTCTGGATCACCCCCGCCATCACGGTGAAGCAGTCGGTCGCCGTGTCGAGGCTGTCGAAGAGGGGCTCCTTGTCCTCCTGCAGATCCTTGTTGTAGGCGAGCGGCAGCCCCTTGAGGACCGAGAGCAGGGTCATCAGGTTGCCCTGCACCCGCCCGGCCTTCGCCCGGCAGAGCTCGGGGATGTCCGGGTTCTTCTTCTGCGGCATGATGCTCGAGCCGCTGCAGTAGGCGTCGTCGAGGGTGACGAAGCCGAACTCGGCCGTGGACCAGAGCACCAGCTCCTCCGCCAGGCGGGAGAGGTGGGTCATGGCGATGGCCAGCGCGGCCAGGGTCTCGAGGACGAAGTCCCGGGCGCTCACGGCGTCGAGGGAGTTGCGCATCGGCGCGCTGAAGCCGAGGGCCTTGGCCGTGGCCTTGCGATCGATGTCGAAGGGCGTGCCGGCGAGGGCCGCGGCGCCCAGGGGCGAGAAGGCGACCCGCTCGGCGGCGTCGTCCAGGCGCTGCCGGTCCCGGTCGAAGGCCTCGACGTGCGCCAGCAGGTGGTGCCCCAGCGAGATCGGCTGGGCCCGCTGGAGGTGGGTGTAGCCCGGCATCAGGGTGTCGGTGTGCTCGGAGGCCCGCTCCACCAGGGCCACCATCAGCCCGGAGATGGCGCCCTGCACAGCCGGCAGCCCCTTGCGCAGGAGATGGAGGCGCAGATCGGTGGCCACCTGATCGTTGCGGGAGCGGGCCGTGTGGAGGCGCCGGCCGGCGTCGCCGACCTCGCCGATCAGCGCCGACTCCAGGTGCAGGTGGACGTCCTCGAGCTCGTCGTCGACGGGGAGCATCCCGGCGAGGAGCTTGAGGGCCAGCTTGGGCAGGGCGGTGACGACCGCCCGCACGTCGGCCTGGGAGACGATGCCCTTCTCGCCCAGCATCTCGATGTGGGCGATCGAACCCGCCGCGTCCTCCTCCGCCAGCCGCTTGTCGAAGCGGATGGAGGCGTTGAGGCGCGCGACCAGCTCGTCCATCTCGGCGCCGAAGCGCCCCCGGATCAGCCCGCCGTCCGTGGTGGAGCGACGGTCCTTCTTCACGCGGCCCGCCATGTCGGCCGTGCCCCTAGAACTGGACGAAGAACGCGCCCTGGACGGTCTGCGCGATCTCCGGCGAATTCTCGGCCGAGAGGCCGTTCATCGGGATCAGGATGCCGTACTGCAGCTGGGCCCCGAAGCCGTCGCTGGCCATGTAGCGCACGGTGCCGTCGAGCTCGACGCCGAGGTCGTTCACGCCGCCCGGCGCGGAGGCCGCGTAGATGGTGCGGCTGTAGATGGCCGCGATGTCGAAGCCCAGGCTCTGGGTGATCTCGTAGGAGAGGCTCGGCCTGAAGTAGAGGGCGTCGGTGATCTGGCCCATGATCTCGCGCCAGAGGATCAGGTCGACGTGGTAGTCGCGGTCGAACTTGAAGTTGCCGATGACCTGATCGGCATCGTAGTTCGGATCGTCGATGTTGAACTGCTTGCCGTCCTTCGCACCCGGAGATGGAAGGTCCGCGATGTTGCCTCCCGGAGTGGCGACGATGCCCATGCCTGGCATCGAATCGCCGGAGGCGAGGCCGACATCGAAGCCGACCTTCAGCTTGTCCCGCAGGAACTTGTAATCGCTCTGCAGCACGGCACCCCACTGCCGAATATCGAGGTGACCGTCAGTGAACGCGGCAGGATCCGGCTCACTGAGGAGATTCCCGTTGTCGATCTTGCCGAGGAGGGCGACCGCCTCGAGCTCGATCCGCAGCTTGCCCACCTGGAAGCGGACCCAGATGTCGGGGATGTAGGCCTTGGCGCCCCGAGTGATGAAGGAGGAGGGGGAGAGCTCTCCGCCAATGTTCGCGTGGTTGCCGATGACCGCCGCGTCGATGTTCTGCACCCGCAGCACGTTGTACATGCCGTAGTTCAGCACCCAGCGGCCGTCCTGGAGGAGCTTCTCGGCGTCCTCGGCCGAGTCTCGGCGGGCGACGGCAATGATGTACTGCTGCACGTCGTCGCGCTGCTCGAGGTCGAAGGCCTGGCCCTGGTAGGTGTCCTCGGGCTGGAAGATGCGACCCGAGGACGGCATGTCGATGGCCGGGATGATGTAGTGATCGGCGATCTTCGTGACGAACATCAGGCGGTCGACGTTGTCGCCGGCGTCCTGATCGAGCTCGTTGCCCGAGTTCGCCAGGAGGCCGAGGCCCCACTGGCTGCCCATCCGGCCGAAGCGCAGCTGACCGACCGGGGTCATCACCTCGGCCCAGACCCGCTTCACCGAGATCGAGTTGCGGATCGAGTTCTGGCCGGCGATCGGCTCCACCAACGTGCCGGTGAACGCGATCATCGGCGAGGATTGCGTGCCCAGGTTCAGCGGATAGGCGTCCGGGGTCGAGCCCCAGACCAGGTTGTCGAGCACGTCGATGGTCGCCCGCACCTTCACGTCCTCGGAGACGTTGATCGTGGGGTCGAGGCGCAGGCGCTGGTTGGCGCCGCCCAGGGTGTCCGACTCGTCGGGGCGGTAGCCCGGCCGCGGAAAGAGCGGTCGACCATCGGCGTCGAGGCCCGCGTTGAGGTCGAAGTTGTTGAAGACGTCCCCGCGGACCCGGAAGTAGCCGTCGAGCTCGAAGAGCTCGAGCTTCTCCTCCTCGCTCTCCCAGGTCTCCGGCTGCCACTCCTGGGAGGCGATCGAGGCGGCCAGGGCGGCCCGCATCTCGGCGCGCATGTCCTCGCGCTCGCTCGCCAGGGCCTCGGCCAGGCGGCGCTCCACCTCGGTCTTGATCGCGGCGTCGAGGTCGACGACGGGGGCGCTGCCCTTCGGCGCGACGGCCTCTTCGGTCTCGGTCTCGGTGGCCTCGGTGGCCTCGGCCGACGCGGCGTCGGCGGCCTCGGTCTCGGTCGGCGGGGTCTGCGCCATCGCCGGCTGGGCGAGGCAGAGCACCGGAATGGCGGCGAGGGTGAGGCTAGCGGTCAGGCGTCGCATGTTCGTCTCCCTGGATCTCTCGGCACTTAGGGCCTTTTTCGGGTCGCGCACTTGTACCCGTGCCCGCGGGGAGGGTCAATCGAGGGGCGCAGGCCCACCTCCCCTTCCCCGGGCGCCGATCGGGGTACAATCGCCGGATGCAATGCCGCGCCCTGCCGATCACCCTCGCCGTGGTCGCCGTGCTCGGAGGGGGATGCCGTACCGAGCCCGTCCGTACGGTGATCATCGCGGAGGTGGGCTCCCGGGTCGCCGTCGACTGCATGGTGCTCACCGCCACGGGGCCGGGCGGCGAGGCCCTCGACGAGACCCTCGTCCGCCCCACCCTGGTCGCCGACTTCCGGGACGCCACCCTGGAGGTGGCCATCTACCCCGGGGACGTCCTGCACGGGACGATCACCCTGCAGGCCGTGGGCCGCAGGAGCGGCAAGGCCGAGGCCTGCGACGGCCCGACCCTCGGCGAGTCGGAGGCGGTGGACGCCACCTTCTCCGAGGGGGAGACCGTGCGCGCCCCCCTGATCCTCGCCCCCCTCTTCCCCGATCTCGACGGCGACGGCTGGGAGGAGGGGGTCGACTGCGACGACGCCGACCCCCTCACCTACCCCGGCGCGCCGGAGATCTGCGGCGACGCCCTCGACCAGGCCTGCGGAGGCTCCCCCGACCAGGGCTGCGACTGTGCCCCCGACGGCCTCTCCCGCTCCTGCTACCCCCGCGGGATGGACTCGCCCCAGCTCACCCTCCCCGGCAGCCGGTGCCGGAACGGCGTCCAGCGCTGCGAGCAGGGGGCCTGGGGTCTCTGCGAGGGGGCCATCCTCCCCACCGAGGACGTCTGCGACGGCCAGGACACCGACTGCGACGGCGAGCCCGACCCCGCGGGCTGCCCCTGCCTCGACAACCAGACCCGCCCCTGCTTCACCTTCGAGCCGCCGGAGGCCGGGGGCGTCGGGGAGTGTGCGATGGGGGTCTCCACCTGCAGCGCCGGGGTCTGGGGCGACTGCTTCGGTGACGTCGGTCCGGCGCCGGAGATCTGCAACGGCCGCGACGACGACTGCGACGGGGTCTTCGACGATCCCGACGAGATCCCGCGGGAGCTCTGCGAGCGGACCGACGGTGTCTGCGGCCTGGCCCGGAAGGCCTGCGGCAGCAGCGGCACCCTCCCCTGCACCGACACCGAGTACGCCCAGGCCTCGGGCGGCACCTACGAGCTCGACGAGACCCTCTGCGACGGCCTCGACAACGACTGCGACGGCCTGGTGGACGAGGTCTGCGACTGCGACCCGATCACCGAGCCCTCCCGCCCCTGCTTCCCCTTCGGCCGGGGCATGAGCGACGCCGCGCTCGGGCAGGGGGCCTGCGTGGCCGGCACCCAGACCTGCCTCTCCTCCACCAGCCGCTGGGGCGCCTGCGAGAACGCGGTGACCCCGGTGGCCGAGCGCTGCAACGGCGTCGACCTCGACTGCAACGGGGTGGTCGACGACGTGATCTGGATCGGCCAGCCCTGCACGGCCGCCGCCGTGGGCCTCTGCGAGCAGGGCAACCTGGCCTGCAACCCCGCGGTGGCCCCCGACGGCCGCGAGTGCGTGCCCGGCGCGCCGGTGAGCCCCGACCCCGCCTGCGACGGCTTCGACGCCGACTGCGACTCGACCAACCTGCCCCCCGACGACGACCGGGACGCCACCTGCAGCACGGGCCGCCTCTGCTGCTCGGGCGCCTGCGTCGACATCCAGAACGACCTCGACAACTGCGGGGACTGCTACGCCCCCTGCCCCGACGACGGGCGGCCCTGCCACGACCCGGCCTGCGTCGCCGGCGGCTGCACCTACGAGAACTGGCAGGAGGGCACCCCCTGCCCCGACGACGGCACGGCCTGCACCACCGACGCCTGCAGCGCCGGCCTGTGCCTGCACCCGGCGGTCGCCGACGGCACCCTCTGCGCCGAGGGCACGGGGACCGTCTGCGTCGCCGGCGTCTGCGAGCGCGACTGCTACATCGGCGGCACGATCTACGCCGCCAACGCCCGCAACCCGGCCAACGAGTGCCAGTCCTGCCGGCCCGGCGGCGATCCCTTCGCCTGGGGCAACGTCACCCCGGGCACCGCCTGCTCCGAGGACGGCAACGCCTGCACCGACGACTTCTGCAGCGGCGGCACCTGCCAGCACCCCCCGCGGGGGGACGGCACCACCTGCGGCAGCGGACAGGTCTGCGTGGGCACGTCCTGCCAGAGCGGCTGCTACATCGGTGGGACCTTCTACGCCCCGAGCACCCTCAACCCGGCCAACGACTGCCAGAGCTGCCAGCCCTCGGCGAGCACCACGGGCTGGACCAACCTCGGCAGCAGCGCCTCCTGCGCCAGCGACGGCAACTACTGCACGGTGAACGACCACTGCGACGGCGGCGGCACCTGCGTCGGCGGCGGCGCCCGGGACTGCTCGGCCTTCAGCGACGCCTGCAACCTCGGCGTCTGCGACGCGGCGGCCGGGAGCTGTCAGCCCTCGCCGCGGACCACCGGCACCCTCTGCACCACCGGCGGGTCGGCCCCCGGGGTCTGCGACGGGCTCGGGGCCTGCTTCGACGGCTGCTACATCAACACCTTCCTGCGGGCGAACGGCGCCCACCCCAGCGGGAACGTCTGCCGGACCTGCGTGCCGGCCACCAGCCGCGTCGCCTGGACCAACGAGCCGTCCACCACCGCGTGCGACGACGGCCTCTTCTGCACCGACGGCGACTTCTGCAGCGGCGCGGGCGCCTGCTCCCCGGGGCCCGCCTACGACTGCTCGAGCCTCGACGACGACTGCAACACCGGGGTCTGCAACGAGAGCCAGGACCGCTGCGATCCCTCCCCCCTGGCGGGGGGCACGAGCTGCACCGGCGGCAACATCTGTGACGGCGCCGGCACCTGCGCCGACGGCTGCTTCATCGCCACGGTCTTCTACACCAGCGGCACCGACAACCCGGGCAACGAGTGCGAGAGCTGCATCACGGCGAGCTCCCGCTCCAGCTGGACCTCGGAGACCGGCACCAGCTGCACCGCCGACGCGCTGGCCTGCACCCTCGATGTCTGCAGCGCTGGCACCTGCACCCACCCGGCCAACGACGGCGGCAGCTGCGGTAGCGGCTGCGTCTGCGCCGGCAGCACTCCCACCGAGGCCGACTGCGGGGACGGCGTGGACAACGACGGGGACGGAAGCACCGACTGCCCGGACAGCACCGACTGCAACGGCCAGAGCTGCGGTGGGGGGAATACCTGCAACGCGGGTGGGCAGTGCAACTGAGGAACAACCGCGGAGGCTGAAGCCGAGGCTGAGGCCGACCGCGAGCCCCCTCGGCCTCAGCATCCGCCTCAGCCTCAGCGGGTTCTCCAGCGGGAAGCGAGCCCCCCTCGATCCGGGAGATTCCGTGACCGGAATCCCCTCTCCCCCTAGGATCTCCCCAGCATGAACCTCGTCTTCGTCCTCATCGCCGTCGTCGCGATCCTCGTCGGCGGGATCACCGGCCGGATGGAGGAGACGACCGCCGGCGCGGTGGGCGGGGCGGCGGACGCGGTGACCCTGGCCATCGGCCTGGTCGGGATCATGGCCCTCTGGCTGGGGCTGATGAAGGTCGCCGAGGCCGCCGGGCTGGTGAACCTGCTGGCCCGGGGCGTGCGGCCGCTGATGCGCTGGCTCTTCCCCGAGGTTCCCGAGGGGCACCCCGCCCACGCCGCGATGGTGCTGAACATCGCCGCCAACATGCTGGGGCTGGGCAACGCCGCGACGCCCCTGGGCCTCAAGGCGATGCAGGATCTCCAGGCCCTCAACGACGACCCGGAGACGGCCACCGACGCGATGGCGATGTTCCTCGCCATCAACACCTCCTCGGTGCAGCTGGTCCCGGCGACGGTGATCGGCCTGCGGGTCGCCGCCGGGGCCACCCACCCCGCCGAGATCGTCCTGCCCACCCTCCTGGCGACGATGGTCTCGACCCTGGTCGCCATCGTCGCCGCCCGCCTGCTCTCGCGCCTGCCCCGCTTCTCCCGGGCCCGGGCGCGGGCGGAGGCCGAGGCCGAGGAGGGTCCGGCGTGAGTCAGCTCCTCCTCGTCGCCCAGGCCGCCCCGGTGGTCGCCGCCGGCCCCGAGACCCGCAGCCTCCTGGCCGAGCTGGCCTCGGGGGTGGGCGCCTGGACCATCCCGCTCTGCATCGGCGCCATCCTCCTCCATGGCGCGGTGAAGAAGGTGAGGGTCTACGAGGTCTTCGTCGAGGGCGCCAAGGAGGGCTTCGAGATCGGGGTGCGGATCATCCCCTTCCTGGTCGCCATCCTGGTGGTGGTGGGGCTCTTCCGGGGTAGCGGCGCCATGGACGGCCTGGCCGCCCTCCTCGCGCCGGTCCTCGATCCCCTCGGGGTGCCGGTGGACATCCTGCCCATGGCCGTGATCCGCCCCCTCTCGGGCGGCGCCGCCCAGGGCTACCTGGCCGACGTGCTCAACAGCCCCGCGGGCCCCGACTCCCTCGCCGGCCGGATGGTCTCGGTGATGAGCGGCTCGACCGAGACGACCTTCTACGTGCTGGCCGTCTACTTCGGGTCGGTGGGCGTGCGCCGGGCCCGGCACGCCTTGCCGGCGGCGCTGCTGGCGGATGCGGCGGGGTTGATCGCGGCGATCGTGTTCACGTTGTTGTTCTTCTGATCGGGGCCCGTTTCGCTCCCCACCTCCGGAGTGGCACGAAGCGAGCTGCACTCCCACACTAGGGAACATGGCCAAGGTCACCCGCAGAGAAGCCATGAAGGCCCTGGGCGTTGCCGGCGCCGCGGGCCTGGCGGCCTCTTGCGCCGATCCGGCCTCTTCCTCACCAGGGCCAGAGCGGAGCAAGACGATGATCCCCGAAGCCAAGAAGGACCGACCCGATCCCATCCTCCTGCTGGAGCGGCTCACGACCCCCTGGCAGACCGACGATCCCTTCCTCTTCTGCGTCCACCACCTCGATCACTATCCGGCGGGCAACGCCCAGCTGGGGCCCGCGGCGCCGCTCGGCGGCCGGCGGATCGGCATGGACTTCGACGGCCGCGACGGCTGGAACATGTACCACGGCGAGATCGTGCCGGGCTTCCCCCAGCACCCCCACCGCGGCTTCGAGACGGTCACCGTCACCCGGCAGGGCCTGGTGGATCACGCCGACAGCCTCGGCGCGGGGGCGCGCTACGGCGAGGGTGACGTGCAGTGGCTCACCGCCGGGAAGGGCATCGTCCACGCCGAGATGTTCCCCCTCCTCTCGGCCGAGGCCCCGAACCCCCTGGAGCTCTTCCAGATCTGGCTGAACCTGCCGATGGCCCGGAAGATGGTCGCCCCCTACTTCTCGATGTTCTGGGCGCCGACCGTGCCGCGGGTCGTGGTGAAGGACGCCGCCGGGAGGATCACCGAGGTGGTGGTCGTCGCCGGCCGCTTCGGTGAGGTGGCGCCCCCCAGCCCGCCCCCCGACTCGTGGGCCTCGCAGGAGGGGGCCGAGGTCGGGATCTGGACCCTGAAGCTCGAGCCGGGCGCCCGCTTCGAGCTCCCCGCGACCGCTCCGGGGGCGAACCGCTCCCTCTACTACTTCGCGGGCGGGGGCCTGCGCCTCGACGGCCGGGAGCTGCCCCTGAAGCACCGGGCCCGCCTGCGGGCCGGGCAGAGCGTCACCCTCGAGGCGGGCGAGGCGACGGCGGAGTGTCTCGTCCTCCAGGGCCACCCCATCGGTGAGCCCACCGTGCAGTACGGCCCCTTCGTGATGAACAGCCGGGAGGAGATCGCCCGGGCCTTCGAGGACTACCGGGCAACCGGCTTCGGCGGCTGGCCCTGGGACCGGGACGACCCGATCCACGGCGAGGCGCGGGAGCGCTTCGCCCGCCACCCCGACGGGCGGGAAGAGCGGCCAGCCTGAATCATTCTCCCTTTGACCTGCGCCCGGCGTAGGTGTCTGTTGAAGGGAGCGGTCCCTCACGGCTCGAGGGCCGCCACCAGGAGAAAGCCATGCGTAATCGGATCGCACTCTTCAGCGCGCTCGCCCTCCTCACCGGGCTCGTGACCCCCCTCGCGGCGCGGGCCCAGGTCACGGTCAGCGTGAACATCCCGCTGCCCACCATCCACTTCGACGTGACCCCGGCGACGGTGGTGGTGGCCCCGGGGATCCGGGTCGTGCCCGAGTACGAGCACGAGGTCTTCTTCGTCGGCGGCCACTACTGGCACCTCCACGACGGCCACTGGTACCGGGCCAAGAGCCTGAAGCACCCCAAGTGGAAGAAGTGGAAGCACAAGGACGTCCCCCCCGGCCTGCGCAAGCTGCCTCCGGGCAAGTACAAGCACTGGAAGCACCAGCGGAAGGCCGAGCAGAAGGCCGAGAAGCGGCACCACAAGGTCGAGAAGCACGAGGGGAAGGCCTTCGAGAAGGGCCACGACAAGGGCTTCGAGAAGGGTCACGGCAAGCCCGGCAAGGGGAAGGGCAAGGGCCGCTAGCTCGAGAAGCCCAGGCTGATCCCGCCCGCCAGCACGCCGGTGCCGCTCGACTCGTTCATGAGGTCGGGTGAGTAGATCAGGTGCGCCCGCAGGGTGAGCGGCCCGAGGCGGGCGCCGGCCCCGATCAGCGGCCCCCAGCCACCGCGCAGGCTCCCGCCGCGCTCGGCGTAGGCCAGGAGCCCCATCCCGGCCTCCAGGAAGAGGTCGCCGCGCCCCCGCAGCGGGTGAAGCGCCGCCGTGATCGCCGCCTCGGTGAAGGAGGTCGAGGCCAGGGGGCTCACCACGATCAGCAACCCGGCGACCATCAGGGGCAGGAGCAGGAAGACGGAGCCGAAGAAGGCCCCCAGGAGCCGGAAGATGGCCCACTCCGGGTTCCCGGTCCCCATCCACTCCCAAACCGTGGCGTAGGCCCCGAAGGTCCAGGCCCCCAGACCGAGGCCGAGCGACGCGGCCTGAGCCGTGCGGAAGAAGTGGGTCAGCCCCCAGGCTCCGTTCAGCCGCAGGGAGAAGGCGTCCGTGAAGCGCCCTCCCCCCGCCGCCTCCAGGAGCAGCCCGGCGCCGCCCTGCCCCAGACCGGGCAGCGTCAGGGTCGCCAGGCCCACCCCCGAGCGCCCGAAGAGCCCCCGCTCGACCTCCGGCGTCGGCGTCGGCGCCGGCTCCGCGCTCGCGCTCGAAGGACCTGCCTGCGCCAACACCAGCCCCGGGTACATCCCGACCAGCAGCCCCAGCGAGGCGGCGAGGCAGCGCAGATGTGGCGGCACGATCCGGACCATCGCCCCGGATCGTAGCGCCGGCCTCCGGTGGCCGGCTACTTCTCGGCCGGCGCCGGGACGGTCTTCAGGTAGTCGAAGATGGCGCCGAGGTCCTCGCGGGTCATGCCGCCGTAGAGCTTCCAGGGCATGGGGGTCTGGGTCTCCCCCTCGGCCAGCGCCCGGTCGGGTGCGGCGGCGAAGTCGGTGAAGGCGTCGATGAAGTCGTCGCGATCCCAGTCGCCGATGCCATCGCTCTCGCCAGCGTGGATGGCGGGCACGGGCACCTTGGCGCCGCCCGGGACGACCATCTCCCAGCCACCATCCATGTAGCGGGACTCGTCTCGATGCGAGCCCTTCATCGGCGTGTGGCAGTCGGTGCAACCGGCCAGAGCCGTGAGGTACTTCCCCGTCGCCACGCTGTCGGAGGGATCCGGCCGCTTCGTCGGCGCCGGCAGGTCCGGCACCTTGTTGATGAAGTACTTCACCGGGAACTTGATCTTCGAGCGGGGGGGGATGGCCTCCACCGGCTCGAGGGTGCGCAGGTAGGCGATCACGGCCGCCAGGTCCTCGGGATCGGCCACCCGCTGCACCTGGTAGGGCATGATCGGGAAGAGCGCCTTGCCGTCCCGGCTCACGCCCGAGCCGATGGCCCGGGCGATCTCGGCGTCGCTCCAGTCCCCGAGCGCGGCGGGGGTGATGTTGCTGGCGACGACGGTGCCGGGCAGCCCCATCTCCTCACCCCAGGCCTCACCACCCCCGCCCCGGTTCTCGTCGATCACCGGGCCAGCGTACTTCGTCCAGTCACGCTTCGAGTGGCAGTCGAGGCACCCCATCACGTGCTCGGCCAGGTAGCGGCCTCGCTCGAGCACCTCGGGACCCGAGGCGGCCGGCACCTCCGGCAGGGGGATCTTCTTCACCCCACAGCTCGTGCTCACCAGCAGCAGACAGAAGACGGACAGACCCCGACCCACGGCCCCCAACAGATCGCTCATCGTTCCTCCCCAGAAACGGTGTGGTGTGGACGCTACGCCAGGGAGTCTCTCATATCTCCCAGGGCAACTCGATGCCGAAGGTCGGGTTGTCGCGCTCGGCGACGATCCTCCCGCGGCCGTCGAGGGCGCCCGGGAGCTCGATCCCCTGGGCCATGGCCAGGAGGGCGTCGGTGAGCTCCGAGCGCTCCTTGCGCAGGCGGGCGGTCGTGAACCAGCGGCGATGCTTGGAGAGGCGCACCCGCACCGCGCGGATCGTCCGGGCCGAGACGTGCTGGTAGCGCAGCGCCACCGCCCCGCCGATCACGCCCAGGGCGACCATCATCGCCGCCGAGCGGCCCGGGGTCGGCGGCAGGGAGGGGAAGGACTCGTGGAGGATCTCGTGACCGAAGTAGGCGGCCACCGCGCAGAGCGCCCAGGTGGCCGGGAAGAGGATCGCGCCGCCGAGGATCTTGATGGTGGCGACGTCCTTCTTCAGCCGGGCGCCGAGGCGGGCAGCGGCGGCCAGGAGCAGGGCGGGCAGGCCGTTGATGAGGTAGCCGAAGAGGAGGATCGGCGGCATGAGGAGGAAGACCGCCAGCACCTGCATCACCAGGAAGCCCACCATCCAGCGGGAGGCGAGCGGCGGGTCGAGGTCGAGCTCGTGATCCTTGAGCCCGAGGGCCCGGATGTCGTGGTGGTACTCGGCCACCCGCTTCCGCAGCGCGGCGACCTTCTCGGGGTCGGACTTCAGGCGCTCAGTGTAGGCGGTGCGCACCCGGGCGAAGCCGAGGGTCTTCTCCTGCAGGGTCTGGGGCCCGGGGGCCTGCCTCGCCCGCGCCGCCCGCTCGGCCCGGATCAGGGTGCGGGAGCGGTGGAGCAGCAGGAAGAGCTCCCAATCGTCCACCGACTGCACCGCCCCCTCGAGGGCCTCGCCGATGGCGTCGGTGAGCTGGTGACAGCGCTCCCGGGACGCCTCATGCGTCTCGTTCTGAGCGGGCACGACGTCGAGGGCCTCGGGCAGCTTCAGCGGCGGGTGGAAGCTGACCAGGGCGCTGGAGCGGAAGGCCGCCTTGCGGTCGTAGTGCAGCCCCACCGGGAGGATCACCGGCGGCGGCGCGCCCTCGGGGGTCAGCGCCCGCGCCCGGTAGTAGAGGCGCGCGGCCCCGGTCTTCAGGTGCTGCAGCCCGGGCGCGTCGTGCGAGACCCCCTCGGGGAAGAGGGCCGAGAAGGCGCCGGCGGCGACCTGCCCGGCGAGGGCGTCGAGGCTGCGGAGGTTCTGCGCCCGGCGCTCCTCGGGATCGAGGGCCGCGGTATCGGTCGCGCGCAGGATCGGGACGGTCCCGATGAGGCGCAGGAGGGCGCCCAGCAGCGGCACCTTGAAGAGCCCGTGGCGGGCGCCGAAGATCACCTGGCGCGGGAAGGAGGTGAGGATCAGCCCGGGATCGACCAGGCCGTTGGGGTGCCAGGCGACGATGATCCCCCCGCCGCGCGCCGGGATGTTCTCCAGCCCGTCGATCTCGGTGTGGCGGAAGAAGGTGCCGACCAGGGCCTTGAGGAAGACGAGGGTGAGGCGGTAGGCGCGGGGCCCCCGCTTCGGGTCGACCTGACCCAGCTGCTGATCGTTCTGACCCCCGCTGCCCGGCACGGGGGCCATCCTACCCTTAAAGAGAAGACCCCGGCCCTCCGAAGGAGAACCGGGGTCTCGATACCTCGTACGCGACCGCGGCTACTGGACCGCGATCTCCAGGGTCGCCGTCCCGACCTCGTCGGCCGCCCAGGCGTCGACGATCAGGAAGTAGGTCGTCCCGGCCGTGAGG
Source organism: Deltaproteobacteria bacterium (assembly GCA_029210625.1). Classification (NCBI taxonomy): domain Bacteria; kingdom Pseudomonadati; phylum Myxococcota; class Myxococcia; species Deltaproteobacteria bacterium. The sequence goes on from JARGFU010000014.1 coordinate 122,495, forward strand.
GTCGCGGTGAGCTGCGAGCCGTAGTTGCCCGGCGGATCGTTGTCGTCGTTGCAGTCGACGACGGTGCCGAACTCGCAGTCGGCCTCGTGGATGGCCAGGATGGTGTCGTAGCCCGAGGCGGTGAAGGTCACCGTGGCGTCGGCCGCCGGGGTGATCTCGTAGACCACCTCGTTGCCGCCGCCGCCGCCGCCGGCGCAGTCACCGTAGCTGGTGAGGGAGTTCGGGGCGTTGGTGTTGTCGATGGTCTCGGTGGCCGAGGCGCCCGAGGCCGGCAGGGTCAGCGCGGTCGCGGCGGCGCAGGCCGCGGGGACCGGCAGGCCGCCCGCGAAGGTGGTCGCAGAGACGGAGAAGCCGCCCTCGGTCCACGACTCGGGGAAGATGAAGAAGGCCTCCTGGTAGACGCCGTCCACCACCAGCAGGTAGTCGCCGGCGGTGAGGCTCGGGAAGCGCAAGGAGGCGCTGCGGCCGGTGCGGCAGGCCGGCGCGCCGTCGCCGGCGTTCACCGGGGTCAGGGTGGAGAGGTCGGCCGGGCAGGTGCCGCCCGGGTTCGCCAGCAGGTAGACCTGCCCGTAGAAGCGGGTGATCGAGCCGTCGAAGGCGATCTCGAGCGCCGTGTCGGCGGCCAGGTTCAGGTGGTAGAAGACGTCGTTGGCGCCCGGCTTGCCCGCCGCGACGGCCACGTCCTCGCCACCGCAGGGGCCGACCAGGTGGTCGCCCGCGCCCACGGTGCGGCCGGAGAGGGCCACGGCCGGATCCCCGGCGACCAGGGTCTCGGCGCCGGCGCACTCGTCGTTGGCCGGGGCGCTGACCAGGCCGGCGAAGGTGGCGTCGAGGCCGTAGAGCAGCTCGGTGGCGTTGCCCGCCGCGGGCAGCTCGAGGGTGAGGACCAGCTCGGTCACGGGCGCAGCCGGGATGGCGATCTCGAGATCGGAGCCGATGACGGTCTCGTTCACGGTGCCGCCGTAGGCCTGGGTGGTCTTGCCGCCGCTGCCGTCGTCCACGACCTCCTCGACGGTGACCACGAAGGAGGCGCCGCCGGTGATGTTCACGGTGATGTCACCGGCCGCGATGTTCTGCAGCACGTAGACGTCCTTGTCGGTGAGGCAGAGGCTGCGCTCGATCGCGCCGGCGCCCGGGCTGTCGTAGAAGCCGTAGACGGCCCGCGCGTAGACCTCGTCGTCCTCCTCGGGGAGCACGCTGTCGTCGGCGTCGCCCTGGCACTGGTGGGTGGCCGAGAAGGAGTACTCGGTGCCGGTGACCGGCGGGGTGGAGGAGCTGAGCTTGAGCAGGTAGTAGCCGCGGGCCGCGCCGGTGGCGGTGTAGGGCGTGGCGCCCAGGCTGGCGCCCTCGCTCACGTCGCCGGTGGCGGGATCGATGACGGCCGCCAGGACCTCGGCGGTGAGGGTGCCGGCGGTCTCGGCGGTGTCGATGGTGATGTCACCACCGAAGTGGCCGATCATGAAGACGTCGACGTCGGCGCCGCAGATGTTCAGCGGGTAGGGGTCGGGCCCCGGGGTGTTGGGGTCGCCCAGGTCGGTGGTGTCGATGTCGGCCGAGCCGGCGTTGGTCGCGGAGGCCGCGGTGTTGTTGCCGCCGTTGCCCTCGAGGCCGTCGTCCACGCAGATGCCGCCGGGGGTGAGGGTCAGGTCGAGGGTGAAGACCCCGCCGCCGTCCCAGGCGTCCACCACGATGAAGTACTCGCCGGGCTGCACGAGGCCGAGGGAGATGGCCTCGCCGTCGACGGCCTGGTCGACGCAGGCGCCGACCTCGCTGCCGGTCAGGCAGTCACCCTCGAAGAGGGTGAGGATGCCGTCGAAGCCGTTCATCACGATCTCGACGCCGCTCGCCTCGGTGACGGTGAAGTGGTAGGCCAGGTCGGGCTGGCTGGGGGCCGAGGAGTCGGCGCAGGCCGAGCCGTAGTCGTCCAGGGCGGCGGTGCTGTCGCCGTTCGCGGTGACGCCGGAGGTCAGCTCGAAGGGGTTGTCGCAGGTCTCGCCCTCGGCCGGGCCGCCGCCGCCGTCGGTGCCACCATCGGTGCCGCCGTCGGAGACGCTGCCGTCGGGGGTGCCGCCGTCGCCGTGGTCGTCCTCCTTGGGACAGCCGGTGACGACGAGAGTGAGAGAGGCCAGGAGGGCCAGGATCAGGTTCCGCCGAATGGACATCGCGATTCCTCGGTTACAGGGGAAATCCATGGAGAGACGCGCCTATAGCCGGGTCGATGGACTGGCGTCCAGTGTGGGGGAGTGGTACGCACGCGAGCCATGAAGAGGTCCCGACCCCACCGGCGCCCCGGCGCGCCCCTCCTCTTGCTGATCGCGCTCACGGGGAGCGGCTGCTTCTCGGCCTGCCCCTCGAGCGAGGACAGCGAGGCCCGGGAGCGGATCTGGGGTCCCGAGGAGCCGGCCCCCGAGGTGGTGGCCGCGACCGAGAAGCTCGACATCGCCAACCTCTCCACCGCCACCGAGGTCCGCCGCCGGGTGCTCTGGATGCCGGCGGCCGAGATGGCCCACCGCCTGGGCAGCTTCAGCGCCAACAACACGGTCAACATGGACTGGCGGCGCGGCGACGAGCGGGTGACCCTGCAGGAGAGCATCATCCTGCAGCAGGCCAAGAACGGCGACTTCCGGGTGCTCTCCGAGAACGACGCCGGGCTCGGGATGGAGCTGCGCTGGGTCTCGGGCGTGGTCTACGTCCAGAACCGCCTGGGCAAGTTCTTCGAGCGCCGGGCCGACCGCGCCGGCCACCTGGCCTGGCGAGAGACGGCCATGGAGCAGCTCGCCACGGTGCTGACCCTGGCCCGGGGCAAGATCGCCCTGGCCGAGCTGGGCGCCACCACCTACGAGGGCCGCAGCGCGCACCGCTTCGCCCTGACCTCGGCCGAGGAGGTGGTCGCGGGCGCCGAGCCCCCGGCCCGCCCCGACTGGGCCCACGACCCGGTCTACGCCGAGGGGGGCCCCGAGGACTCCCTGAAGAACCGCCTGGCCGTGAAGGAGCGGGGAGAGGTCGAGTCGGTCTCGGGGGATCTGGTGGTCGATGCCCAGACCGGCGTCCCGCTGCGCTTCAGCCTCACGACCAAGCTCTCGGTCGCCCCGCCCGAGGGCGCCGGCGGCGAGCCGGCCCACCTCGAGCTGAAGATCTCGCGCCGCCTCTCGGGGATCGGCGCCTCTCAGCTGGTCGAGCGTCCCGAGCACGAGCCCTTCTCCGGCCGCCCCCGGGCGATCATGGATCCCCTCGACTGGTGGCCGGACGCCGTGGCGGCGAAGAAGAAGGCCGAGGCCGAGGCCGCCGCCCAGGAGAAGGAGGGCGAGTGAATCGCCCTCTCCTCGCCTCGTAGCCGGTCGATATCCGTCCGCTGCACGCGTAGCACCGTGCAACAGGCCGGTTCCCGACACATTCGTTCATGTAGGTCCCACGTCTCCATCAGGGATCGAAAAAGGTCGGAAAAGAAATTTTTCCCTGTATTTTCGGCAACTTGCCTACAGGGAAGAAAATTTGACCGACCCCCGATCCTCCCATACGCTCTGGACGAAGCATGGGGATGTAGTTACCCGCCCACATGAACGGAGTTTCAGACATGAGCCAGGATCGCCGGAAGGCCGCCACCGTCTCCACCGAAACCCTGCGCGAGAGCCGCCCCGAGCCGCGCCTCTCCGCCATCGAGGAGAAGGCCCTGCGGATGCGTCAGGGTATCGCCCTGGCGCCCGAGGTCGAGCTTCCTTCCAAGGCCGAGGCCGGCACCGCCGCTCACGAGGAGCTGCGCCGCATCGAGGCCGAGCTGATCCTGGCCTGGCGCCGCCGCAACCTGGCCCCCGACCCCACCACGGTGCGGGATCCCGAGGGCGTGGACGCCGGCACCAAGCGCAAGATCCTCCGGGCGCTGCGCAAGAAGTAGGGGCGGCCCGAGGGGGCGCCCCCTACCCCGCCAGAACGTGCGCCGCGGCCTCGATGCGCGCGAGGAAGGCGTCCACGTCGATGGGCTTGGTGAGGTAGCCACTCGCCCCCATCGCCAGGCTCTGGGAGATCTCACTCTCCCGGGGCGAGGTGGAGAGCACCACCACCGGCAGGTCCCGGGTCCGGGGCTCCTGGCGCACCGAGGAGAGGAGCTCCAGCCCTCCCTCGCCCGGGAGCCGCAGGTCCATCAGGATGGCGTCCGGGAGGGGATCGCGGGAGAGGCGCTCGCGGGTCGAGCCCGCGTCCTCGCAGACCTCCACCTCTCCGATCTCCGGTCGCTTCTGGAGCGCGACGCGGGCGAGGAAGGCGTGGTCGGGGTTGTCCTCGACCAAAAGCACGTGCAAGCCCGACGTCTTCCCCGGCATGGAGGGCATGGTCGCACGTGCGGCGAAGGCACCGCCACCACTCGGTGGAGAGAAAGCGGATCGCCTCTGTAATTTTTCAGCGCTGGTCGGGTGCGCCGGCTGCCTCGCGATCAGGGCCGCAAGGTCACGAAGAGCGCGCGATCCCGGCGCTTGATCCGCAGCATCACCGTCTCGCCCTTGCGGGCCGGGGTGATGGCCTTCTCCCAGGCGTCGACCGATCCGACCGGGGTGCGGTTCACCTGCAGCACGACGTCGCCGGCGAGGAGCCCGGCGCGATCGGCGGCGGAGCCGGGCACGACCTGGAGGATGCGGACGCCGCCCCGATCGGGGGCGACCCGCAGGCCGAGGGAGCCGACGGGGGCCGGCGCGGGGTGCGTCATCTTCGGGGCCTCGCCGAGGCGAGCCACCTTCACCTTCAGGGTCCGGGGCTTGCCCTCGCGTATCAGCCGAACGCTCACCTTCGCGCCGGGCGCGGTCCGGGCGACGAGCAGCGGCAGGTCGTCCGAGTCCTTCACGGGCTGCTCGTCCCAGCGCACGATCACGTCGCCCGGCTGCAGGCCGACCGCGGCGGCCGGACCGCTGGCGTCCAGCTCGGCGATCAAGGCGCCCTCGGCGCTCTTCAGCCCGAGGGGCGCCACCATGTCGGGCGAGACCCGCTGGATCACGACGCCGAGCCAGCCCCGGACGACCTCTCCGTTGCCGCGCAGCTGGGTGACGATCTCCCGGGCGAGGTTGATGGGGATGGCGAAGCCGATGCCGACGTTCCCGCCAGCGGGGCTGAAGATCATGGTGTTCACGCCGACCACCTGACCGTGCAGATCGAGGAGGGGGCCGCCGGAGTTGCCCGGGTTGATCGAGGCGTCGGTCTGGATGAAGTCGTCGTAGCGGCCGGCGCCGATGGTCCGCTCCTTGGCGGAGACGATCCCGGCGGTGACGGTCGAGTCGAGGCCGAAGGGGTTGCCCACCGCGAAGACCCACTGCCCCACCTCGAGGGCGTCGGAGTCACCCATCGACAGGGGCCGGACCTTCGGCGGCTCACCGACGATCCGGATCAGCGCCAGGTCGGTCATCTCGTCCCGGCCGAGGATCTCGGCCTTGTAGCTGCGATCTTCGCCCGGGAAGCGCACCTCGAGCTCGTCCGCACCGGCGACGACGTGGTTGTTGGTGAGGATGTGCCCCTCGGCGTCGATGACGAAGCCCGAGCCCTGGCCCTGCTTGCGCTGCTCCCGCCCACGGTGGCGCGGGCCGAAGAAGAACTCGTAGGGATCGCCGCCGTAGCCCTGGGAGCGGATGATCTGGGTGGAGGAGATGCTCACCACCGAGGGGGTCGCCTCCCGCGCGAGGCGCACGAAGTCGGGGAGCCCGCCGGTGGAGCCCGGCGCGGGCTGGGCCGCCGCCGGGAGGGCGAGGAGGGTCGCGATGGCCAGGACCGGCAGGGTCCCGGACAGGTTCCGCGGGGGGTGGCTGTCGCGCTTCATGTCTTCACCTCGTTGCTGACGCTCGCCGTCTTCGCGAGTGGGTGGGTTCCGGTGGGCAGCATAACCATCCCTCCGGGATGTCCATTCCGGGCACCCGGATGGCGGAGGCGCCCGGGAATCCGCTAGAATCAGGGGGCTTTCCTGCATCTTGGGTCGCACCACCGGGAAGGCGGGAGGACGAGACATGAAGGTTCAGAGGCGACCGGGGGCCGCAGGCTCGCTGCTGGCGCTCGGCGCATTGCTCACGGCCCTGACCCTGCTCTCCGGCGGCGGCTGCAAGTGCAGCGGCGGGCAGGGCTCCCGGAGCGACGGCGGCGGCGACGCCGGCAGCGACGCGGGCAGCCCCGACGCGGGGCCGGTCTGCGACGCCGACGGCGACGGCCACGACTCGATCTCCTGCGGCGGCGACGACTGCAACGACACCGAGCCCCTCTCCTTCCCGGGCAACCCCGAGGTCTGCGACGACGGCCGCGACAACGACTGCCTCAACGGCCCCGACGACGGCTGCCCCTGCCCGACCGGCGCCTCCCGCCCCTGCTACACCGGGCCCACCGGCACCGAGGGGGTCGGCCCCTGCCTCGGCGGCCGGCAGAGCTGCGAGGCCAGCGGCTTCTGGGGCGCCTGCCAGGGCGAGGTGCGCCCGGACTTCGAGGCCTGCGACGGCCTCGACAACGACTGCGACGGCGACATCGACGAGCAGCTCACCAACGCCTGCGGCAGCTGCGACGCCCTGCCGACCGAGCTCTGCGGCGACACCCTCGACTCGGACTGCGACGGTCAGATCGATCCGGCCGGCGGCTGCGACGTGAACTGCTCCTTCCTGCCCGACAGCTTCCTCGCCGACTGCGCCTCCGGCGCCATCAGCGATCCGCGCTGCTGCTGCGTCACCGCCCCGCAGACCTGCGAGGGCTGCGTCGATCGGCAGGCCCAGCCCTGCTACACCGGCCCCGGCGGCACCGTCGGCGTCGGCAAGTGCGCCGGCGGGCTGGCCGACTGCGTGAACAACGTCTGGCTCGACTGCATCGGCCAGATCCTCCCCGACGCCGCCGAGACCTGCGGCAACGACGTCGACGACGACTGCGACGGGCAGGTCGACGAGGGCTGCCCCCTCACCTGCACCCCGGCGGCCGAGACCTGCGACGGCCAGGACAACGACTGCAACGGCGCGGTCGACGAGGGCTGCGTCGCCAGCGGCACCCAGCCCTGCTACGACGGCCCCAACGGCACCGCCGGGGTGGGCGTCTGCCAGAGCGGCACCCAGCAGGCCATGGGTGAGCTCTGGGGCGCCTGCGTGGGCTCCATCGGGCCGCGCCCGGAGCAGTGCAACGCCCTGGACGACGACTGCGACGGCACCACCGACGAGGGCTGCTGCATCCCGAACCCGGCGAACGTCGATCCCACCACCGGCCTCGAGACGGTCTGCAACGGCATCGACGACGACTGCAACGGCCTGGTCGACGACGGGGTCGTCAACGCCTGCGGCCTCTGCCCTCCCCTGCCCTGCTACGTCGAGGCGTGGCCGGATCCCGCGACCGGGGGCTGGGACTGCGGCGCCGACTGTTCGAACGACGGCACCGGCCCCGGCGATCCCACCAACCCCGAGAGCCTCTGCAACCCGGATCAGCTCTGCCTGAACCGGGCCCGCTACGACCAGCCCTACATCTGGATCGCCCGCACCGCCGAGAACCGGGTGCAGAAGATCAACACCAACACCTTCCAGACCGAGCTGATCGTCCCGCCGAACCTCGGCGATCCCCGCCTGGGCTGGAGCCCCTCCCGCACCGCGGTGGCGGTGGACGGCTCGGTGTGGGTCGGGCACCGGGGCTGCGAGAACAGCCTCTCCAACTGCCAGGCCCAGGATCCCAACTACGGCAACGCCGTCCACCTCGCCAGCGACGGCACCCTCATCTGCCGCGCCGACGTGACGAGCCCCAACCCGGCGGGCTCGAACGTCGCCGTGCGGGCGATCACCCTCGACGGCAACGGCGACGCCTGGATCGGCAACTGGGACGGCGGGACCATCTCGCAGTACAGCGGCACCCAGATCGACGCCACCCAGAGCCCGCCGCGCTGCATCCTGAAGCGCACCGTCGACCTCCAGGGCTCCCGCGCCTACGGCGCGGCGGTGAACAGCGAGGGCGACATCTGGATCGCCACCCTGGGCAACGGGCCGGTCCGCAAGATCGACACCGGCAGCGGCGTGATCATCGACTCGGTCACCCTGCCCCAGCCCTCCTACGGCCTGGCGGTGGATCTGAACGACAACGTCTGGTTCGGCATCTGGGCCAGCGTGGGTGGGGTGATGCGCCTGGCCCACGCCACCGGCGCCGTCACGCAGCCCCGGCCGCCGGCGGCCTACGCCTGCGAGCAGACCAGCCGCACCCGGGGGGTGGCGGTGGACTTCGACGGGAACCTCTGGGTGGCCAACTGGGACTGTGCCTCGGTGAGCAAGTACGCCCCCGACGGCACCCACCTGCTGACCACGGCCGTGTCGAACGGCCCCCTGGGCATGGCCGTCGACACCAACGGGAAGATCTGGGCCGTGAACCACACGGCCTCGAACGCCGTCGTGCTGAACCCCACCGGCAGCCCGGTGACCACCATCTCGAACCTGGCGAGCCCCTACACCTACTCCGACATGTCCGGCCTCCAGCTGCGCCTGGTCACCCGGCAGAACGGCAGCTGGATCGCCACCTACGACTCGGGCTGGACCGGCGCCGGCTGGAGCCGGGCCGAGCTGGACATCGCCCTGATCCCCTCGGGCGGCTCGGTCTGCGTCCGCGGGCGGAGCGCCGCGACCCGGGCGGGCCTCTCCACGGCGGGCTGGTCGCCCTACGAGTGCGCGCCGCCCTACACCCACCAGCCCCCGCCGGCCACCTACCCGTTGACGGCGGTGCCCCCCGGGCGCTACCTGCAGATCGAGGTCCAGCTCAACGGCGCCAACGAACAGAGCCCCGTGGTGGACCGGGTCGAGGTCTTCTGGGACCGACCCTGAAGGCCCTTGCGCTCCCGAAATCCTGCTTAAACTGGCGAAGTCATGCCGATCTACGAGTACCGCTGCGAGCAATGTGAAGAAGAGTTCGAGGTGAGCCAGCGCATCACCGAGGACGCCCTGACCGAGCACGAAGGCTGCGGAGGCCCGGTGAAGCGCCTGATCTCCCGGACCTCCTTCGCCCTGAAGGGCAAGGGCTGGTACAGCGACCACTACGGTCTGCAGCCCGGGGCCAAGAAGGAGGACTCGAGCAGCAGCGCGCCGGCGCCCGCCAAGAGCGAGGCGAAGTCCGAGGCGAAGGCCGAGAGCAGCCCCTCGAAGAGCGAGAGCAGCGGCGCCAAGGGCGGCTCCGCCAGCGACGCCAAGCCGGCCGCCAGGAAGGAAAAGCCGGCCAGCACGTGAGCCCGAAGACCAGGGCCTTCGCCTTCCAGGTCGGCGCCGAGGAGGCCGGCCGGCGTCTCGACGCGCTCGTGCAGGCCCACACCGGGCTGCCCCTGAAGGAGGCTCGCCGGGTCATCGAAACCGGCGGCGTGATGGTCGGGCGCGAGCGCGTTCGCAAGGCCGAGCGGGTGCTGCGCGCGGGCACCGGGGTGAAGGTCTGGCAGGAGGAGCCCGACCCCGGCCAGCCGACGATCCTCGACGAGGGGCGGATCCTCTTCCGGGACCGGCACCTGGTGGCGGTGGACAAGCCGGCAGGCGTGCCCTCCCAGGCCACCCTCGCCTCCACCGAGGGCACCATCGCCGACCTGGCCCAGGCCGCCCTCGGCGCCGAGCACCTCGAGCTGATCCACCGCCTGGACCGCGACACCTCCGGGGTGATGCTCCTGGGCCGCTCGAAGAAGGGCTCGGCCGCGCTCCGCCGGGCCTTCGAGCAGCGCCAGACGACCAAGCTCTACCTGGCCCTGGTGGCCGGCGCCCCGGAGCCCCCCGAAGGGGAGCTCAAGGCCGCCCTGGCCCGGGACCGGCGGCAGGCCGGCAGCTGGCGGATCCGCGAGCCCGGCGGCACCCCGGCCCACACCGAGTGGTGGACCGAGCGGCGCCTGGACGCCTTCGGCGAGGGGGCCGCCGCCCGCCTGCGCCTGCGCCCCCACACCGGCCGGACCCACCAGCTGCGGGTCCACCTGGCGCTGGGCCTGGGCCACCCGATCCTGGGCGACGCCCGCTACGGCGGGCCGAGGCACCTCACCTCCCCGGACGGCACCCGCCTGGAGCTGCCCCGGCTGATGCTCCACGCCCACCGCCTGATCCTCCCCCACCCCCTCACCGGCCAGCCCCTGGAGCTCGAGGCCCCCCTGCCCCCCGACTTCGCCGGGGTCCAGATGGTGCTGGGCGCCAGAGCGCACGACCGCTGACGAGCGGGCGAAGGAGGGATAGAGTCGGCGGTCCTTGGTGGGGCCCCGGAAAGCGGGGGCCCTGGCCCCCATTCGCTTCCGAAAGGACCATCATGCACTGCGGTCAGATCACCGACTTCCTGCACCTCGACGAGCTCTACACCGAAGAGGAGCGCATGGCCCGGGAGTCCGTGGCCACCTTCGTGGATCGGGAGGTGCTCCCGATCATCGCGGATCACTACGAGAAGGGCACCTTCCCCAAGCACCTCATCCCCATGATGGGTGAGATGGGCCTCTTCGGCGCCACCTTCGACGGCTGGGGCTGCCCGGGCGTCTCGCCGGTGGCCTACGGCCTGATGATGATGGAGCTGGAGCGGGCCGACTCGGGCATGCGCTCGATGGCGAGCGTCCAGGGCATGCTGGTGATGTGGCCGATCATGACCTACGGCACCGACGCCCAGAAGGACCACTGGCTGCCCAAGCTGGCGAAGGGCGAGGCCGTCGGCTGCTTCGGCCTCACCGAGCCCGACTACGGCTCGGATCCGGGCGGGATGATCACCCGGGCGAAGAAGACCGAGAAGGGCTACGTGCTCAACGGCTCGAAGCTCTGGATCACCAACGGCGGCGTGGCCGACGTGGCGGTGGTCTGGGCCAAGCTCGAGGGCGCCGGCGAGGGCCCCGGGAGCATCCGCGGCTTCCTGGTCGAGAAGGGCACCCCCGGCTACACCACCCACGATCTGCACGGGAAGCTCTCCCTGCGGGCCTCGGTGACCTCGGGCCTCTCCTTCGACGACGTCGAGATCCCGGAGGAGAACCTCCTGCCGCACGGCCAGGGCCTCTCGGCGCCGCTGCGCTGCCTCACCCAGGCGCGCTACGGCATCGCCTACGGCGCCATCGGCGCGGCCATCGCCTGCTACGAGGCGGCGGTGAAGTACTCGCAGGAGCGCATCCAGTTCGGGAAGCCCCTCGGCCGCTTCCAGCTCGTGCAGATGAAGCTCGCCGAGATGCTCACCGCCATCACCAACGCCCAGAACCTGATGCTGCGCATGGGCCGCCTCAAGGAGGAGGGCCGCCTGAGCCACGTGCAGGTGAGCTTCGCCAAGCGCTACTGCGTGGCGATGGCCCTCGACGTCGCGCGCGACGCGCGTGACATCCACGGCGCCAACGGCATCATGCTCGAGTACCCGCCGATGCGGCACATGTGCAACCTCGAGACGGTGAAGACCTACGAGGGCACGCACGACATCCACACCCTGGCGCTCGGCCGGCACATCACCGGCCTGGACGCCTTCGGAGCAGCCTGACGCCCAGGGCCATGGCGGACGCGTCGACGCCAGACGGTGGACCCCTGAGCGAGGTCGAGGTCCGCGCCCTCGAGGCCGTCTTCGAGGCGGACCCGAAGAACCGGCGCGCCCTCCTCTCGCTCGCGGGCCACTACGTCGTCATCGACGAGCTCAAGGAGGTCGATCGCCTCCTGGGTCACTACCTCTCCACCGTGAGCGGAGGGCCCGCCGCCCTGCAGGCCCTCCTGCGCAGCGCCCGCACCCCGGAGGCGAGCGTGCGGGCCGGCCTGCTGGTGCGGCTGGCGGGGATGCAGCTCTACCGGCTCGGGGATCCCCGGGGCGCCCGCGCCACGGCGCACACCGCCCTGAAGGTGCAGCCCGGCCTCGAGGCCGCCCGGGCGATCCTCGACACCACCGAGGACGAGGAGCAGACCGGCGTCCACAACCTCCCCCCCACCCTGCGCCGCAGCAGCGGCCCCGCGGTGGACGACGACCCCAAGACCCAGCCCGGCGCCCGGGTCCCCCGGATCGACGACCTGCCCGAGTTCCTCCAGGAGGCCCCGGACGAGGAGCCGGCGGAGCGCGCCGAGGGGGAGATCGACACCGCCGAGGTCGAGCTGGGCGCGGCCCTTCCGGAGGCCCCCGGCGGCACCACCACCCTCACTCCCCTCGGCGACGACGAGGGTGACCTCACCGAGGCGAACCCCTTCGCCGAGGCCCACCCGGAGATCGTCGCGGCCTGCGACACCCTCCTCTCCCAGCCGATGGATCCGGCCGACCGGCTCTCGGCCCTCCACGCCCTCGAGCGCGGCCAGGAGGGCGGCGCCGAGCGGGCGATGGTGCATCAGGCCCTCTCCCGGGCCTACGAGGCGGGCGGCGACCGCGACCGTGCCTTCTACTCGCTGGTGCGCGCCGCGCGGCTGGCCATCCCCGCCCGGCGGGTGCTCGACGAGCTCTTCCGGCTGGCGATGCTCACCGGCGCGTTCACCGAGCTCTCGGCGGTCTACGAGGACAACCTCGGGGGACCGCTGGCGCCCCACGATCGGACCTACCTCCACCTGAAGCTCGGCCACCTCTACAGCCGCGAGCTGGCCCGCCCCGAGGCCGCCCGCGCCCACTACGAGCGAGTGCTGCAGATCGACGATCACTCGAGCGAGGCCCTCGCCCGCCTCGCCGAGCTGAACGCCGCCGCCGAGCGCTGGCCCGAGCTGGCCTCGATCCGCGAGCGCGAGCTGGCCCTCGCGCGGGCGGACTCCGACCTGGCGGCGCAGGCTCGGGCCCAGCGCGAACTGGCCCGCCTCTACGAGGAGAACCTGGGCAAGCCGGAGAAGGCCATCGAGCAGTACCAGGCGATGCTCGCGGTGCTCCCGGACAACCCGGCCGCCATCAACGGCCTGGCCCGGCTGGCGAGCCGGACCGAGAGCGCGGAGCGGCGCGAGACCGCCCTGCGCAGCCTGCGGGCCTCGCTGGAGGCGGCCGGTCGCTGGGACGAGCTGGCCGAGCAGCTCGTCGAGCAGGCCGCCCGGCTGGTGCGCGCCGAGCAGAACGCCGAGGCCGTCCGCCACTACCTCGACGCGGCGGCGATCCACCTCCACCGCCGGGGTGACGGCGAGCGCGCCCTCATCGAGCTGATGCGCGCCGCCCGGGCCCACGGCGAGGGCGACGCCCCCGGCCCTACCACCTCCGAGATCCTCGAGGCCCTCATCGCCGCGGGGCGCGCGGCCGGCAGCCTGCCGCAGGCCGTGGCGGTCGCCGAGGATCTCCTCGAGCGGGTCGATCCGGGAGAGCGCTCCAGCCTCACCCTGCGCCTCATCGATCTCGAGCTCACCGAGCTCGGCCGCCCCGAGGGCGCGGTGGACCGGGCGCTGGCCCTGCTCCAGAAGAGCGCCGCCCCCGAGCGCTGGATCGAGCCCATCGAGGCCCGCTTCGTCCAGCGCGGGCTCTGGCAGTCCCTGGCCCGCTTCTACGACGGCGCCGCCAGCCAGGCCCCCGGCGCGCCGATGGCGCTGGCCCCGGGCGGGCTGCTCTTCCGCCTGGCCGAGATCCAGGAGAGCGAGCTCGACGAGCTGCCCGCGGCCCGCTCCACCTACGAGAGAATCCTGCGGGGCGACCTCACCTCCCTGCCCGCCCTCGACGCCTTCCTGCGCCTCGCCCCGGACGAGGCCTCCGCCCGGCGGAAGCTCTCCGAGCTGATCTCGCAGGAGCCGCCCGCCGCCGACGCGGGGAAGGAGACCCCCCGGCTGCCCCGCGCCGAGTGGCTGCTGCGCCGGGCCCGCCTGCTGGCGGCGGAGGGCGACGAGGCCGGCGCCCGGGCCGACTTCTCGAGGGTCCTCGAGCTCGACCCCCAGAACGTCGAGGCCCTCGAGGGCCTGGCCGAGGCGGCCGAGGACGAGAGCGAGCTGAAGGAGCGGGCGCGCGCCCTCGACGAGCGGCTGCGACGGCTGAAGGCCGGGGCGGCGGAGCGCATCGAGGGCTTCCGCCACCTCGCCGCCCTCTACGGACCCGGCCGCCTCGATCAGCCGGAGAAGGAGCGCGCCGCCTGGGAGGTGGTGCGCGACGAGGACCCGGCCGACCACGAGGCCTTCGAGGGCCTGCGCCGCCTCTACCGGACCGCAGGCGAGAGCGAGCTGCTCGTCGCCCTCCTCGAGGGCGCCCTCGATCGCTCCCCCCGCGACGAGGCGAGCGGCGACTGGCGCCGGGAGCTGGCGCTCGCCCTGCGCAAGCTCGGGCGCGCCGGCGAGATCGTCCGCCTCTGGGAGCGGGCGCTGGTCTACGACGAGGCCGACACCATGGCCCTCGGCGAGCTGGTCGCCCACCACACCGCGCGCAAGAACTGGAACGAGGTCGCCCGCCTCCTCGAGAGCTGGCTCGCCGCCGAGCCCGACCGGAAGAAGAAGGCCGACCTCTGGGTGCAGCTCGCGCGGATCCGCGGGCCGATGCTGGAGGAGGCCGCGGCGGCCGAGGCCGCCCTGGAGAAGGCCCTCGCCCTGCGGCCCGATCACCCCGTGGCCTTCGGCCTCCTCCTCGAGCAGCATCGGACGTCGGGCGCCCAGCGCAAGCGCTTCAAGCTCCTGGAGGATCGCCTCGGACAGCTGAGCCGGCCGGCCGACCGGGCGCCGCTGCTGCGGGAGCTCTGGGAGGCGGGCACCGCCCTGCGGGACGAGGGCGTGGTCGAGGCGGGGCTGCGGGGCACCGACGCCCTCGAGGAGCTGGCGCTCCTCTCGCCCGAGGACGACGCGCTCTGGGAGGCGCTCTGCGAGGCGATGGGCGGGGTGGCCCTGGCCCCCGACCTCGCCGGCCTCCTCGAGGCCCGCGCCGCTCGCCTCGAGGATCGACGCCGGGCCGTCGCGCTCACCGCCGCCGCCCGGGCCTGGAGCCGCTCTCACGGGCGGGTGGGCGATCGCGCCTCGGCCCGCGCCCGCCGCTGCCTGGAGCGCGCCCGCGACGCTGCGCCGAGCGGCGATCCGATCGGCCTCGAGGTGCGCCAGGAGCTCAGAGCCATCTACGCCGACAGCGGCGCCTGGGAGGCCCTCGCCGGGGTGCTCGAGGAGCTGGCCACCGAGGCCGGCGCCGATCGCGGCACCCACGAGAGCGCGATGGAGGAGCTCGCCTACACCCTGCAAGAGCGCCTCAACCGCCCGGCCGAGGCCGCGCGCTGGCTCGAGCGGATGATGGCCCTGGGCAGCGACGACGAGGGCGAGGACCGGGAGGAGCAGCTCATCCGCCTGGGCAAGCTCGAGGCCGACCTCGGCCGCTGGGATCAGGTCTATCAGCTGCTGGTGCGCCGCCTGCGCAGCGGCCAGGGACGCACCGACGAGAAGGCCCTCCGGATGGAGGCCGCCGAGGTGGGCTGGAAGCGCCTCGGCGCCCCGGAGAAGGCCATCGGCCACCTGCGCGCCGCCCTGGCCCTCGACCCGGACGACGACGGGCTGCTCGCCCGGCTGGAGCAGGCCTGCCTGGAGGCCGGCCGCATCGGAGAGTTCTCCGCCATCCTGGCCGAGGAGGCCGCCCTCACCGGCGACGCCGCCCGCCGCGCCGACCGCCTGGTGCGCGCCGGCGCCCTCAAGGAGCGGCAGGTGGGTGACCTCGCCGGCGCCCGCCGCGACTACCAGGCCGCCCTGGTGGCCGCCCCTGAGGCGGGGCCCCTGCGGCAGGCCGCCCGCGACGGCCTGGCCCGCACCCTCTCGGCCCAGCGCGACTTCGAGGCGCTGGCCGACCTCTACCGGGGCTGGCTCGAGGAGGTGCCCGATCCGGACACCCGCTCGGACCTCTGCCTCGCCCTCGGCCTGATCTACGAGGATCAGCTCGACGACCCGGAGCGCGCCCTGGCGAACTACCGCCGCGCCCTGGAGGCCGACCCCACCGACGTCGGGGTCCTCGACGCCGTGGCCCGGGTGGCCGAGGCCCGCGGCGACCTCGAGACCGCCCTGGCCATGCGCACCCGGCAGGCCGCCGAGATCGAGTCCCCCACCGGCCTGGTGAAGCTCCACACCACCCTCGGCCGCCTGCAGGAGGGGCTCGGCGACGACGCGGGGGCGGTGGACGCCTACCGCCGATCCATCGAGCTGGACCCCTCGGCCATGGACGCCCGCCGCGCCCTCGTGGTGTTGCTGCGCCGCGCCGGCCGCAGCGAGGAGCTGGTGGGCGCCGCCCGCGCCCTGGCGGTGGCCACCCGCGACCCCCGGGAGCGCGCCGACCTCTGGACCCTGGTGGGCTCGACCCTGGAGCAGCGCGGCGAGGCCGGTCAGGCCCTGGCTGCCTTCGAGCACGCCCTGGCGGCGGTCCCCGATCATCCACCGGCCGCGCTCGCCTTCGCCCGCCACAAGAGCGCCCGTCACCCGATCGAGGCCCTGCACGCCATCGACCAGGCCATCGCGCGCCTGGGCGAGACGGAGCAGAGCGAGGGGCTGGTCGCGGCCCTGGCCACCGCGGGGCAGCTCGCCACGACCATCGGTCAGGCCGAGGCCGCCCGGAGCTACTTCGACCAGGCGCTGCGCCTGCCCACCCCCGGCCGCGAGGAGCTGCGCACCCTGGCCGACGCCCTGCGCGGCGCCGAGCGCCACGAGGAGGCGGCGCGCTGCTACGCCAACCTGATCAAGCAGGAGCGCCGCAGCAGCGAGAGCGAGGACACCGACCCCGCCTCGGTGGGCATGGACGAGGCCATCGCCCTGCGCCTCTCCCTCGGACAGTGCTACCTCGCCCTGGAGCGCGCCGACGACGCCATCGACGTGCTGCGCGGAGCGCTGATCGTCGACCCCGGCCACCACGAGGTCCTCGAGGCCCTGGCCGACGCCTTCGAGTCCGCTGGCCGCTGGGAGGATGTCGTCGAGGTGCTCGCCACCCTGCGCGCCCTCGAGCCCGACCCCCGCCGCGCCCGCAACACCACGATCGAGATGGCCGAGATCTGCAGCACCCAGCTGGCCGACGCCGGGCGCGCCGCGGCGGTGCTGGAGGAGGGGCTGGAGAAGAGCCCCGACGATCTGGAGATCATCGACCGCCTGATCAGCGAGCTGGTGCGAGCGGGTCAGCTCGAGCTGGCCTGCCGCCCGGCGGTCCACCTCCTCTCCCTCACCAAGGGGCCCCGGGCCCGGGGCCGCGCGAGCCTGCGCCTGGCCTCGCTCTACGCCCGCCTCCCCGGCCGCGACTCGGAGGTGCCGGCCCTGCTGCGCGACGCCATGAGCCACGTCTCGCTCATCGCCCTGCGCGAGGAGGCGGTGGCGATCGGCCACGAGCTCGCCCAGCGCCACCACGACGGCACCTTCCTGGCCACGGTGCTGGAGATCCGGCTGGAGAGCGAGCGGGGCAGCGCCTACGAGGCGGGCCTCCTCCGCCAGCTGGCCGAGACCCGCCGCTACCACCAGCAGGATCCGCAGGGCGCCATCCGCTGCCTCGAGGAGGTGCTGGCCCTCGAGCCCGACGACGCGAAGGCCCTCGAGGATCTCGCCCGCCTCTACGAGGCGGAGGGTGAGATCGAGCGCGCCATCACGACCTACCGCCGGCTCTTCGTCCTGCAGCCCCTCGACCCCGTCGCCCGCGAGGGCCTGCGCCGCCTCTTCGAGGAGGTCGAGAACGCGGACGGCGCGCGCCTGGCCCGGGTGCTCGACGAGCTCCTCGACGAGGGCGACGACGAGAGCGCCGCGGCCCACGCCCACCTGGAGACCTCGGCGCTCCACGCCACCGGCGGCCTCGATCCGCTGACCCGCACCCAGGGGCTCTACCCGGAGGCGATGCGGGGGCTGGCCGGCGAGCTGGCCCGGGCCCTGGGCCACGAGGGCACGCGCGCCGCGCTGGCCGTGCTGCGGGGCCAGGCCTCGGGGCCGGCGGTGAGCGACCCTGGCCTCGATCACGGCCTGCTCCTCGAGACCCTGGATTGGGTGGCCGAGCGCCTCGACCTCGCCCTCCCGCCGGTGGCCCGCGCGCCCGCCGACGCCCTCGGGGTCCTCGAGCCCAGCCGCCGGGTGCCGGGGCAGCTCCTGGTCGATCTGACGCGCCTCGAGAGCTGCTCCCCCGCCGAGCTGCGCTTCTGCGCCGGCCGGGCGCTGATGCTCTGCAGCCAGCGCTCGGCGCCGGCGGTCTGCCTCGATCCGGTCGAGATCCGCACCCTCTTCGAGGCCGCGATCCTGGTGGCGGGCTCGGAGCAGGGCCGGGAGGGCGACGACGAGGCCGCCCGCCTCTCCCGGGCCCTCGTCGAGGCCGTGCCCCTCGATCGTCACCCCACCCTGGTGCGCGCCGCCACCCGCTTCCGGGCCGAGGCCCAGCTGCCGGTGGCCGGCTACTTCGAGGCCGTGCACCAGGCGGGCCTGCGCGCGGGCCTGCTGGTGGCCGGCAGCCCGGCCACCGCCCTCCACGCCCTGCGGCAGGAGGGGAAGGTCGCCCGCGCCACCCTGCGCGAGCTCTTCACCTTCAGCCTCGCCCCCGAGCACCTCGACCTGCGAGTGCGGCTGGGCATGGCCCGGAGCTCGCGCTAGCGCCGGACGAGCAGCCGCTCCAGCCGGGCGATGCGCTCCTCGAGGGACCGCACCTCCTCGAGGTGGCGGGCCTCCTGCTCCTCGAGCTTCTGGTTCAGGCCCTGGATGGCGGCGAGCGCCACGCCGTCGGCGTCGACGGTGGCGATGTGCCGCTCGTCGGGGCCGAGACCGTAGGCCTCGAAGAAGTCCTGAGCCATCGGCCCCATGTGGCGGACGCGCGCGTCCTGGGCCTTGTAGTTCCAGCTGCTCATGGGCATCGCGGCCAGCTTCTCGAGGACCTCGCGGCCATCGACCTCCTCGAAGTTCTCCTTCTGGTTCCGGTCGGAGACCGCCAGCCAGGAGGAGGAGCCGGGCATGAGGACCACGCCGGCGCCCGCGCCCGTGGACGAGTAGAAGATGGTGCCGCCGCTGGCCCGGGCGACGAAGCGGTTGGCCGCGCCGCAGGCCGTCGACACACCGCTGTTGTCACCGAAGGCGAAGCAGCCGTCGAAGTCGGCGTTGGCGCTCCGGCCCATGGCGGTCGAGTAGGCGCCGGAGGCCTGGTTCTGGTAGCCGCCGGGGATGACCGAGCTGGTCCCGCTGGCGAAGTTGCCCTGGCCGCCGCCGACCGCCGCGTTGGTCCCGGTCGCGAAGTTGCTGTAGCCGCCGGGGACGGCCGAGTAGTTGCCGTCGGCGTTGTTGAGGCGCCCGCCGCCGACGAAGGCCCCCGTCGCGGTAGCCTCGTTGGTACGCCCGCCGGAGATGGTCGACTCGCTGCCCGAGGCCGTGTTCTCGAAGCCGCCTCCGACGGTGGCGTAGAGCCGGTCCGAGATCACGCCGGCGTTGTCACCCGCCTGGTTGGTCGAGCCGCCCGCGACCGTGCAGTAGTTGTCGGTGGCGAGGTTGGCCTGGGTGGCGAGGCTCCCGCCGCCGCCGGCGATCACCGACCACTGGCCGGAGGCCGCGTTGTAGCCACCCCCTCCGACGCTGGCTCCCATCGCCGTGGCGGTGTTGTAGGTGCCCCCCAGCGCGCCGGCGAAGGCCGCCGTCGCCTGGTTCTCCCGGCCGCCGCCGACCACGGTGAAGGTCCCGGAGGCCAGGTTGGTGTTGCCGGCGCCGATGAAGCTGTTCTGAGCGCTCGCGGTGTTCCCGTAGCCGCCGGCGACGGTGGCGTTGCCGGCCGAGGCCACGTTCTGTCGGCCGCCACCGACCGTGGCGTTGGAGGCGTCGTTGGTCGTGCCGGCCGCGTCACCGGCCTGGTTGTCGTAGCCGCCGCCGATCGTGCCGTACATGTCGGTCACGCTGTTCCCGGTGGCGGCAGACGAGCCACCACCGCCACCGATGGTCGCGTAGGAGGCGCTGGTCACGTTGTACAGGCCACCCCCGATCGTGGAGTAGCTGGCACCGGCGATGTTGTAGCCGCCACCCGAGACGGTGGCGTAGCTGGCGTCGCCAGCGGTCCCGGCTCCGTCGCCTGCCTGGTTGGCTCGGCCGCCCCCAAGGGTGCCGTAGCTGTCGGTCACGAGCTGGGAGTCGGAGCCACCTCCCACGGTGGCGGCCACGGCCCCGGCGGTGACGGAGTTGGTCGCGTCACCCCCGATCAGGTTCGGGTTCGCCCCGTACCCGTAGCGCATGACCCGGACGCCACCGGCGTGGATCTCGAACTCCTTGAGATCGGAGGTCCCGAGGAAGTCGGTGCCCGGCGTGGTCCCGCCGTTGCCTCCCCGGCTCCAGTAGCGGCCGTCGGTGTAGGTCGTCTCGAGGTGGACGGTGGTCCCGATGATGTCGATGCCCGTGCCCTCGACGTAGGTGTTCACCGTGTCGATGTCGTTCGCGCAGCCCCAGGTCGCGGTGCCGGCGCTGAACTTCGCGACCTGGTTGTTGGCGCAGATCAGGCCCCCGAGGACGTCGTCGTCGACGTCGTCGTCGAAGCCGGGGGGCAGGCTCGTGAGGTTGCCCCAGTCGAGGTAGTAGCCGCCCTGCTGACCGTCGAGGAGGTCGGCGTCGAGGGTGCTGCCGGCCCCGTCGGTGAGCGCGGTCCAGGCGGTGCCGGTGATCTTGCTCGGCTCGATGCTCGCGCCCGCCGAGATGTCGGCGTTGGTGATCGTGCCGTCGATGATCATCGAGGCGCTCACGCTGTCGGCCTCCCCCGCGTTGACGTAGCGCCCGTCGGTGTAGGTCGTGTTCAGCGAGAAGGTCGTCCCCGTGAGGGAGAGGCCCGTGCCGTTCGAATAGGTGGTGTCCGTGTCGGTGTCGATGTCGTTGGCGCAGATCCAGCTCGAGGTGCCGAAGTCGTACTTGGCCACCTGGTTCCCGGTGCAGCTCAGGCCCCCGAGGGTGTCGGCGTCGGTCCCGTCGGCGAGGCCGGCCGGCACGTTCGTGAGGTTGTTCCAGTTGCGGTAGTAGCTGCCGTGCTGACCGTCGAGGAGGTCGGCGTCGAGGCCGCTGGTGGCGCCGTCGTTGGTGCCGGTCCAGGCGGTCCCGGAGATCTTGGCCGGATCGATCGCCGCGACGGCGCTGATGTCGACGTTGGTGATGGTGGCGTTCGCGATCTCGGCCCCAGTCACGGCGCCGATGCCGATGTCGGCGGACGTGATCGAACCGTCGAGGATCTCGGCGCTGCCGACGGCGGCGGTCGCGATCTCGGATGCGGTGACGCTGTTGGCTGCCAGGTCGGCCGCCGTGATGGTGTTGTCGGCGATGTCGACGCTCGTCACGGCGCCGGTCGCGATGTCGGCGCCGCTGATGGTCCCGTCCACGATCATCGCGGTGGTGACGGAGTTGGCCTGCCCCTCCTGCACGTAGCGGGTGTCGGTGTAGGCCGTGCTCAACGAGAAGGAGGTCCCGGTCAGGGTGATGCCGGTGCCTCCGGAGTAGGTGGTGTCCGAGTCGGCGGCGCACTGCCAGTTCCCGAGCGCCCCGTTCCACTTGACGATCTGGTTGTTCCCGCAGGGCAGCGAGGCGAGGACGTCCGTGTTGGTGTCGGTGTCCACGTCCACCGCGCAGGCCCAGGCCGCGCCGTCCCACTTCGCCACCTCGCCCGCGGCGCAGCCCAGGGTCGCCAGGGTGTCGGTGTCGATCGTGTGGGCGCCCATCGAGTAGCCGTTGTTGGCGACGTAGGCGTCCACCTCAGCCTCGGTGAGCACGGTGTCGGTGTCCGGCTGGCACTCCCATTGGGAGAGGGCCGTGCTCCAGCGCAGGACATCGTCGCCCGGGCAGGAGAGCCCCGCGAGGAGGTCCGCGTCGGTCCCGCACTCCCAGATCCCGAGGGCCGTGTTCCAGACGGGGGACTCGCCCGCGCCGCAGCCCAGCGCCGCCAGGGTGTCGGTGTCGATGGTGTGCGCGCCCATCGAGTAGCCGTTGTTGGCGACGTAGGCGTCCACCTCGGCCTCGCTGAGCTGGGTGTTCGTGTCGGTGTCCACGTCCACGGCGCAGGCCCAGGCGGCGCCGTTCCACTT